>ONEQ01000085.1 GCA_900316885.1 uncultured Eubacteriales bacterium
ATACCATACCTGCATACTATCTGTACTATACCATACCTGCATACTATCTGTACCATACCGTTTTCCATGTATTCTGATTGCTCCTTTCCTTGCATTTGTCTGCTACATCCTCTTGACGTATGAGATAGGATTGCTGTGCAAAGAGACCCGCGTAGCTATTCTTGCTTCAAGAATAATCAAGAATAGCGAAGCGGCAAACAAAACCTCCGCACCTGTATCAGAGAACAGAATCCACCCTCTGAACCGACCTCACGGAGAGCATAACCGAAAACCCATCAGTTCCATCAATCATAAAGGAGCAATCAGAACACTTTAGTGCACTAAACCATGTGCTTTACCTGACTGCCGTATTACGGAAAGCTCCATGATACAAACCGGGCTTTACTGAACAGACCCCGCCTTACTCAGAAGTTGCCAATGCCCGCACCGGAGTCCGCCGCATGTGCTGGTCTCCGCCTTCGAAGCACGTCCCGAAGGGATGAAAACAAGCCGTCCGGTGAGCCTCGTGAGTACTGGTTCGGAGAGCAGTCATGCGGTGAACCAGCTTATCCAATGCGCTCTCTGGTAAAGAACAGACCCCTCCCTCTTCCATAAACCAGCCGACCAAAAACTGCACAAAATTTGTCTTTTGTGCAATTATTTATTATCCAAAAACCACTCTCCCCCAGGACGACCACATGGTGTCTTGAAGGAGAGGTCCGTGATATGGCTTAAAAATATTCTTCCTTGTCGGCATCCTCAGGCCGTGGCATGTCCAGCGGAAAACCGTTTCGCTTGAGAACGATTTTCAGGAACAGCGGCATGAATAAAAAGATCAGCAGAAAGCCGACGAGGATGCTCAGAATCAAGCCCTTGACCAGCATTATCAGATACGGCGGTGCTGCGCCGTGCGCTCTTGCAGAAAACCATGCAAGCGTCACCATAAGAAACGACATGATCGGAGAATACAGCAGATCGGATACCAGAGACTCGATAATGCGCGTTTTCAGTGCGCCACGCTTGAGCTTGAATTTCGCGCCCAGCATCGCATTGATTTTGGGAACAGAGATGAAAAGCCCCAGCATGAAGCTGATTGCAACGCTTATCAGAAAGCTGGCTAAAAATCCGGGAATCGTAAACTGCCCGGATGACAAGGTGCCTGTCAAAGAAAGACAAAGACTCAGACTGACACTCATCAGAATACTCATTTCCATGCCAACACGCTTGACTTTTTTTTCGTCATCCATCATTCTGCCCCCAAATCATACGGTTATTTTATCAATTCTACCACATTTGACGATTTTTGTCAAGTAGTTTCTTCGGCTGGCAGTCCTTCTGTGGTGATTGCAATCGAGCTTCCGTCGCTGACAGCGATAATATTACCGTCCTGGAACGTGATATGTGTCTCCGCACCGATCTCCTGCAGCGCTGTCACCGTCGATTCGGCAAGCTCCTCTTCGTTTGTGGAGATCACAGCATATTCCGGCGTAACCTTGCTCAGAAATGTCGGTAAATTGGCGATTTCGCGTCCATGATATGGCACCTTGAGCAGATCGCAGTCACCGATATCCATGATTTCTGCGAGCCGTTCCTCCATCGCATCGCCGGTAAACAGCAGCGTTTCGTTATGATGTGTGACCTTGACCACCAGCGAACAGTTGTTGTCATAACCGTCCCGGTAGTCCCCCGCTTTATGCGGATAAAGTGTAAACTCCGCATCGTCAAGCGTGAAGGTTGTAGGCGTTCCGGGCAGCTCCAGCGTCAGATTCTTCGCATCAAGCGCCTCTGAGAGCTTGTCATAGCGCTTGCTGTCCTCCTGCTGTTTGGCGCCGATCACATGCCCGATCTCAAAATTCTCGATGACCTTCGGCGCACCGCCGATGTGGTCTTGATCGTAGTGCGACAGGATCAGGTAATCGACCGTCTCCACGCCGTATTCCTGCAAGCGTGCGACCATCTTTTTGCCGTCAGATTTCTCGCCGCAGTCAATTACTGCTGTGTGGTTTGCTGTCTGAAGGATCATGCCGTCTGCCTTACCAACCTTCATGAAGGTCACGGTCAGGGGCGTCGTTTCGGAGACGGCTGCCGTCGTCGTATCCTGTGTGGGGGATGATTCGGCGGGTGCATTGCTGCATCCGGTCAGAACCAGTGTCAGTGCCGCCAGAAGCACCGGTAGTATTTTGCGCATTGTTCACACTTCCCTTCCTATTATACAAATAGCCCCGCCATAAGACGGGGTATTTGCAGTATCATACATGAGAGGGTAATACATGTTTCTTTGAGCTTGTAACCAGTATATCACGTCTCTCTTAAAACAACCTTAAATTATGCCTCACGCAGCTCAGCGCCGAGCTTTGCCAGAGCCTTGAACACGCGCTTCATGGCAGCATCCGCCTGCTCGGTGGTCATGGTCTCCTCGTAGTTGCGCATTACAATGTTGAATGCCACGGACTTCTTGCCCTTCTCGATCTGCTCGCCGCGGTATACGTCGAACAGCTCCACCTTTTCGAGGTATCTGCCAACTGCCTCTGCAATCGCATTCTCGAGGTCTCCGACAGCCAGCTCCTCTGCGCAGACCAGTGCAATATCGCGGGTCATTGCCGGGAACTTCGGCAGCGGCTTGTAGGTGATCTCATCGCTGGAGACAGCGAACAGGGTCGGAATATCGAGCTTTGCTACATAGGTTCTCACGCCGATGCCGTAGGTCTTCTGCACGGTCGGGTGGATCTCACCGAAGATACCGACAGCCTTGTCACCTGCATAGATGACAGCGCTTCTGCCCGGATGGAATGCGGACTTCTCGTCATAGGGGCAATTCTCGCCGCATCTGGTGTAGCTGATGCCGGAAACGCCGAGCTTTGCGAGCAGCGCCTCGAGCGCACCCTTCATGGTGAAGAAATCTGCGTCATCGCCGTACATGCCGACGGTCAGGCGATGCGGCTCCTCGGGGAGCTTGTCCGGCGCGGTCGGGAGATACTCCTTGCCAATCTCAAACAGCCATGCGGATGCATTGCGCTTGTTGTAGTTGTTCGCCAGGATCTCGAGCATACCCGGAACGGTAGTCGTCTGCATGACGCTGGTATCCTCACCGAGCGGATTGGTGATCGTGGTGGTCTTGCGGAGCTTGGAATCTGCCGGCAGACCGATTTTATCAAAGTACTTGGGCGAGATGAACGAATAGGTCAGGATGCCGGAGAAGCCGAGACCTGCCATCGTCTGCTCGATGGTGCGGTTGAACTTCTGCTCCGGGGTAAGCTGTGCCTTTGCCACGCCCTTGATAACGGTCGAGGGAATGTTGTTGTAGCCGTAGATTCTCGCAACCTCCTCTGCGATATCCGCCGGACGGAGCAGGTCGATACGGAAGGACGGGGAGATGCACTCGCCGTTCTCAACCTTGATGTCAAGGCTGCTGAGGTACTTGACCATATCCGCCTCGGAGATCTCCGTGCCGAGGAACGCATTGATCCATGCCGGATCGAACGGAATGTGCGGCTTCTGCGGATTTGCATAGTTGCAGTCGATGGTCGAGCCGACGGGTTCACCGGCGCCGAGCTCCTCAACGAGCTGGAGCGCTCTTGCCAGAGTAATCGGCATGGACGTCTCGTCCAGACCCTTCTCGTAACGTGCGGAAGCATCGGTTCTCATGCCGAGCTTCTTTGCCGTGCGGCGCACCTGCACCGGCTCAAAGTACGCGGACTCGAATACCACATCCACGGTATCCTCCATGATACCGGAATACTCGCCGCCCATGACACCGGCTACAGCGATCGGCTTCTCGGAATCAGCGATGATGAGATTATCCTCGCCCAGCTCGCGCTCGATGCCGTCGAGAGTCGTGATCTTCTCGCCGTTCTTGGCATTGCGCACGCAGATCTTGCCGTCCTTGACGAAACGCAGGTCAAATGCGTGCATCGGCTGACCGTATTCGAGCATGACATAGTTCGTAATATCGACCAGATTGTTGATCGGGCGCACACCGGACGCTCTCAGACGCTCACGCATCCAGCGCGGCGACGGACCGATCTTGACGTTGCGGACAAGACCTGCCACATAGCGGGTACACTTCTCGGTGTTCTGGATCTCGACGCTCAGGGTCTTGGTGATATCCTCGTCGGAGCCGTTGTACTTCGGTGCGGGAACGTTCAGTGGTACGTTGAAGGTCGCGGATGCCTCACGCGCCAGACCGATCACGCTCAGGCAGTCCGGGCGATTGGAGGTAATCTCGAACTCGACGGACACATCATCCAGACCGATCGCGGATGCGACATCCTGACCCGGCTTGCAGTCCTCCTGGAGCACGAAAACGCTCTTGGGATCCGCATACGGGAAATCATTCTGCGTCAGACCGAGTGTCTCCAGACCGCAGAACATGCCGCGGCTCTCCACACCGCGCACCTTTGCCACCTTGATGGTCATGGACTCATTGCCCTCGTGAACGGTGGTGCCGGGTGTTGCGACGGGGACGAGATCGCCCTCCTGTACGTTCTTGGCATTGGTCACGATCTGAACCGGCTCCTCGCCGCCCATATCCACGGAGCAAACGAACAGTGCATCCGCATTCTCGTGAACCTTTTTGCTCAGGATCTTACCAACCACAAAGCCTTCGAGCTTTGTCTTTTCCTCCTCAAATGCCTCCACCTTGGAGCCGCTCATGGTCATAGCGGCACAGAATTCCTTCGGTGTGACGTCCAGCTTGACATAATCTGCAAGCCATCTCAATGATAAATTCATGGGGTTGACCCTCCTTATTGACTGACTACTTTACGAACGGTATGGTGAACCGTTCGGATATTTCGCTCGTTTGATCTTGAAATCGAGCTTCAGACGAAGCGCGTCCTGCTCCTGTATGAGCTGTTTGCGCTCCCGGATAATGATCTGCGTTTTGAATCCGTCCTTCTCCACAATGTCCAGAAAGGCGTCCTTCAGATCGCCGGAAATGACGGAGAAGAAATCCGCATATTTCCAGGTGTCAATGTCCGCATAGCGGATGAGCAGCCGCTTTTCCGGCGCGTAGAGATAGTCATTCAGCAGATAGAACGACCCGTAGAGCTTTTCGCACATGGATACCTCCGCATCCAGCTCCCAGAAATCCGCCTCCGGGATCCGCGCCAGACGTTCCACACGCTTTTGGTTCTCCTGCTTGGCATGCCGGGTACTGTGAACCTCCAGAAGGATGCACATCATCGTAAAGAAGAATACCATCACATACAAGCCGATATTCTTGGCAATATCCTCGCTGTCATGAATTTCGCGGCTCTCGATGCCCCAGATTGCGCAAAAATCCGCCGCAGCGATGAACAGCGTAAAAAACGCTTCCAGCAAATACGGCTCCCAGTTCCGCGGCATCAGCTTCCGGTACATCGGGCAGCCGAGCAGGTCGGGATTCAGACGCTTATCCAAGGATCGTCAGAATCTCGCTGACATCCTTTCTCTTGGGAGCAGCGGGATCTGCCTCCGGATAGCCGACGGCGATCAGCGCGGAAACGCTCTCCCCTGCCGGCAGGTTCAGAATTTCCTGGATCTTCGGCTCATCAAAAATGCCCATGATGAGCGTGCCCAGCCCCTTGTCATGCGCGGCAAGGCAGAATGTCTGGCACGCAATGCCCGCATCAAAGGACTGCCAGTGCGAGCCCTTAGATGTTGTGGGCGTGCCGTCCGGCTCATAGCCCGCGATGCCGTCCACGGTCGTGAGAACCACGAGTGCTGCTGCACTGCGGATGTTGTTGCCGTTCTTGGAGAAATTCAGTGTTCCCTCTGCGGCGATTCTGTCCTTCAGCGCCTTGTCCAGCACGGCATGATAGCGCACGGTCTGGGAGTTCTTCCAGGTGGGCGCAAATCTTGCCGCCTCCACGATCTCCGTGATCTGCTCCGCCGTTACCGGGGTATCCTTGTACTGGCGGATGCTGCGGCGCTCCTTGATGTTTCGGATACTTTCCATAGCTGTACCTCTTATCGGAACTGCTCTAAGAAACGGGTATCGTTCTCAAAGAGCAGACGCATGTCGGAAATGTTGTAGCGTCTCATAACGATTCTCTCCAGACCCAGACCGAATGCAAAGCCGGAGTAAACGCTCGAATCGATGCCGGAATTCTCCAGCACCCACGGATGCACCATACCGGCACCCAGCAGCTCGATGTAGCCCTCATTTTTGCACATGCGACAGCCCTTGCCCATGCACTGGAAGCACATCACATCGACCTCAGCGGACGGCTCGGTGAATGGGAAATGATGCGGACGCAGGCGGATCTTGCAGTCGTCACCGTAGAGTCTCTGCATCAGCAGCTCCAGCGTGCCCTTGAGATCTGCCATGGTGATACCCTTGTCGATGACCAGACCCTCGATCTGATGGAACAGCGGGGAATGTGTTGCGTCAACGGCATCGGAGCGGTAAACACGGCCCGGAGAGATCACGCGGATCGGGGGCTTCTGTGTCTCCATGACGTGTACCTGTACGGAGGAGGTCTGGGTTCTCAGCAGGATGTTGTCCGTAATGTAAAAGGTGTCCTGCGTATCTCGTGCCGGATGGTCGGGCGGGAGGTTCAGTGCCTCGAAGTTGTAATAATCATACTCGACCTCGGGACCGTCGGCAACGGAGAAGCCCATGCCGAGGAAGATCTCCTTGACCTCATTCTCCACGATCTGGAGAGGATGCAGTCTGCCGGTCTTCGGTGCCTTGCCGGGCATGGTGATGTCGAGCGTTTCAGCGGCGAGCTTGGCATTCTGTGCAGCGCTCTGGAGTGCCTGGCTCTTGTCCGCGAGCATTTCCTCCAGCTGGCTTCTCACCTGATTGGCAAGCTGACCCATTGCGGGACGCTCCTCAGCGGTGAGCTTGCCCATCTGCTTGAGAATGGCAGTCAGCTCGCCCTTTTTGCCCAGGAGCTTGACACGCAGATCATCCAGTGCTTTCAGATCTGCAACAGAGGAAATCGCCTCTCTGGCAGTCTCCTCAATCTGTTTGAGTTGTTCTTTCATGATTTCACCTCATCAAAAATTGTAACAAAAAAGCGTCTCTCATCCAATCAGGACAAGACACGCTTGCTTTACCACCCATTGGTCAAGGTGCTAACACACCCTCTGCCCGTAATGCAGGCAATGCATCGCCGCTTACAACAATGCACGGGTCATTCCCTTGTGACGGGACTCCCCTGCCCTGCTTCGGCAGCGCCACTCGTGAGCGAACTTCACTCTCTCAGCCCAACAGCGTACTCACAGCAATGTACACCTCTCTGGAGATCGGCAATAAGACAGCTACTCTCTCAGTCAACATGTTATCTATTTTCATTATAACGCAAATACGCATAAAAATCAACCCGGAAATCTGCACAGATATCCGGGTTGGATGATGTTAGCTTTTGGCAATTATACCTGCGGCAGATCTGCAAGAGACTTGGCGATCTCCTCATCTGTCGGGATATAGTCGCTCATCACGCCGTCGTTGAACTTCTGGTATGCAACCATATCGAAGTAGCCGGTACCGGTCAGACCGAAGAGAATGGTCTTCTCCTCGCCAGTTTCCTTGCACTTGAGTGCTTCATCGATGGCAACGCGGATCGCATGGCTGGACTCCGGAGCCGGGAGGATGCCCTCAATGCGTGCAAACTGCTGTGCAGCCTCGAATACGCTTGTCTGCTCGACGCTGCGCGCCTCCATCAGACCGTCCGCATAGAGCTGAGACAGAGTGCTGGACATACCGTGGTAACGCAGACCGCCGGCATGGTTCGGGGACGGCATGAAGCCGCTGCCGAGGGTGTACATTTTTGCGAGCGGGCAAACCTTGCCGGTGTCGCAGAAATCGTAAGCGTACTTGCCGCGTGTGAAGGACGGGCAGGACTTCGGCTCGACTGCGATGAACTGATAATCCGCCTCACCGCGGAGCTTTCTGCCCATGAACGGAGAGATCAGACCGCCGAGGTTGGAGCCGCCGCCTGCGCAGCCGATGATGACATCCGGCTTGATGCCGTACTTGTCACATGCGGCCATGGACTCCAGACCGATGATGCTCTGGTGCAGGAGCACCTGATTCAGCACGGAACCGAGCACATAGCGATAGCCCTCCGTCTTGAGCGCAACCTCAACGGCCTCGGAGATAGCGCAGCCGAGAGAGCCGTTGGTACCCGGGAACTCCTCGAGGATCTTTCTGCCGATCTCGGTCGTATCAGACGGAGACGGGGTGACGTTGGCACCGTAGGTGCGCATAACCTCGCGGCGGAACGGCTTCTGCTCGTAGGAAACCTTAACCATATAGACCTTGCAGTCCAGATCAAAATACGCGCAAGCCATGGAAAGTGCAGTACCCCACTGACCGGCACCGGTCTCGGTGGTGACACCCTTCAGACCCTGCTTCTTGGCATAATATGCCTGTGCGATGGCAGAGTTGAGCTTGTGGGAGCCGGAGGTGTTGTTGCCCTCGAACTTGTAGTAGATCTTT
>ONEQ01000059.1 GCA_900316885.1 uncultured Eubacteriales bacterium
CGGCGGGCGAGCTTGCCGGCAGCGCCTTGTATCTTTGCACCCGGTACCGCGGTATGCTGGGCAACGCGTTTGTCCTGCACGGAATCGGCAGACTGGGCGGCGCATTTGCGGCGATTCTGCCGGAGTTTTTGCTGTATCCGATGCTCTGGCTGCTGCTGTTTGCCGTGATCGGGCTGACGGTCTGTGCGGCTCCTGCGGCGCTGGCATTGGTGTTCCTGCACGGCATGACGCTCGGCGCAGTCCTGACAGGGCTGTATCAGGGACAGCTGCTTGCGGGTCTTGCGAAAGCCTTCTGTTTTGTGATGCCCTATGCGTCTGCGCAGACGCTCCTGCTGCTGCTGGCGGCACGCGAATCCATGCGCAGCAGTCTGCGGCTTACGAATCTGCTGCACGGCAGGGCAGGGGAATCCTGTACGGTACGCCGCCAGCTTCTGCGGTATCTGGTGCTGAGCCTGGGGCTTTGTCTGACCGGTGTCATGCAGGCGTTCTGGTGCAGTACCGTCTATGAATTTTTTCTACACTAGAAAGGAAGATCTATTTGCCTTTATTCGGGAATTATGAAAAAGCCGGCTCCGGCATTGCCAAGAATACCCCTCAGAAGAAACCGTTTTTCCGGTTCTGGGAGATCCTCGGCAGAAAATTCTGGAAGCTGATGGAACTGAATATGATCCTGAGCCTGAGTGTTGTCCCGCTCATCATCGCGCTGGCGGCAGTCTTTTATCTGGGACAGAAGTACACGGCGGCGGCGCTGACCATCGCTGGCGTGATGCTGGTGCTGTTTGCGGCGATCTTCGGACCCAATCTGGCGGCAGTCACCAAAATCCTGCGCTTCTTTACCCTCGAAAAGCCGTGCTTTCTCATGGAAACCTACTGGAAGACGTTCAAGGAGAGCTTCCGGCAGGCGTGCCCGCTGGGTCTGATCGATCTGCTGGTCGGTTCGTCGGTCGCAAGCGGACTCTATGTCTATCCGCGTGTGATTGCGCTGGTGCGGGAAAGCGGCGAGGGCTCCGAGATGTTCTACTACGTCCTGTTCATCGTGACGCTGAGCCTTGCGATTGCGGTGCTGATGATGAGCTTCTACGGCTATCTGATGATCGTCTCCACGGAGCTGAGCTTTAAGAATGTGCTGAAAAACTCGCTGGCACTGAGCTTTCTGGCGCTCAAGAACAATCTCATCACGCTGGCGATCAGCGCGGTCGTGATGGGCATTTTCGGCGTCCTCACGTACTATTTCCCGTATGTGATGATGATCGTCTGGATTTTCTTCCCGACAGCCTATGTGGGATTCCTGATCGTGTTCAACTGCTACCCGATCATCCAGAAGTATGTCATCAATCCCTACTATGCGCAGCGCGGCGAGGTTTCCCCGGAAATGCAGTTTGCAGAGACTGCGGGCGAGAACCTGTTCGAGGATCAGGGCGGTAAGGAAGCGCCTGTTGAGCCTGCCGTGGAGCCCCGCAAGAAGGGCAAAAAAGGCAAGATTGTATCATAAAAAATGCTCTCCCGGAAACGGGAGAGCTTCTTTTATGCCATCGTGTTCTGTTCGGGATACTGCCGGCATCCGACCAGACGCTGTTCAAACTCATCATGGGGCAGCGGCTTGTCAAACAGGAAGCCCTGCGCCATATTGCAGTGAACGCTTTTCAGGAATTCCGCCTGCTGTGCAGTCTCCACACCCTCGGAGATGATCTCCAGATTGAGGGACTGCGCCATTCTGACGATGTTCTCGACGATGATCGCATCGGTCTTGTAGTCGATGTTTTCGAGTGTGATGCGGTCGAGGAACGACTTGTCGAGCTTGATAATATCCATACGGAATTCGCGCAGCATGTTCAGCGAGGAATACCCTGTCCCGAAATCGTCGATGGAGGTGCAGATGCCCTGATTGTGCATTTCCTGAAGAAATTCGATCATGGCATCGTGATTCTTAGCGCCGGACATTTCGGTCAGCTCGACCTCGATATAGCGGCTCTCGATGCGGTATTTCCGCATGATCTCCGTGATTCTTCCGGCAAGCGTATGCTCCTGCAAATGCTGCTGCGAGAAATTGACGGAAACGCGCACCGGTTCGATGCCGCGGTCGAGCCAGTCACGAATATCCGCGCAGACCTGCTCGAACACATAGAAGTCCAGATCGCAGACAGTGCCCTCTTTCTCAAGCACCGGGATGAAATCCATCGGCGGCACGATCTTGCCGTTGTGGAACCAGCGGCAAAGCCCCTCACAGCCGCAGAGCCTCTGATCCTCCAGAGCGACCTTGGGCTGATAGAATACGTGGAATTCGCGTTTCCGCAGCGCTGTGGGAAAGAGCTGAGAAATCTGCTTCTGGTGCATGATCTGCTCATGCATTTCGGGCTGATACCAGATCTGATCGCCCGCGATGCCGGTATGCTTGACCACATTCAGAGCGATTGTCGCACTGTTGAGCACATGATCGATGGAATCCCCCGGCTGGATGTCATACGCGCCGACGTGTGCGGACACGAGGAACACACGCTGGTGCCCGTTGATTGAGATCGTGACGGGCAGCTCATGCAGCATTTTCAGGATGCGCTGCGCATGCTCCTTGTGTACGAGCAGGACGAAATTATCGCCGCCCGGACGCGCCATGCGCTCGTCCTCATCCAGCGCAGAACGGATAATTGCGCTGTACTGGATCAGAATCGCATCGCCCAGCGGCTGTCCCACCGTCTGGTTGATGTACTTGAAGTTTTTCAGGTTCATGAACATCCCGACGTACTGCTCGAGCTTGTGCTGTGCAGCAAGCTGCTCACCGAACTGCTTGATGCCCGGCATATTCAGGTTGTTGGTCATCAGGTCCATGGTCGTCGCACGGACAAGAAGCTCCTGTAGTCGGACGCGCCCGATCAGCACGAACAGGATATCGCTGACCAGATGGATGTTTTCACATTCCTCCTGGGTCCATCGGATGCCCTTTTTCGGGCAGGCGATGAAGGTCAGCGAGCTGTTCCCGCGGGTCTGGTAGGTTTTCTCGATCTTCTGAGACATGTCACAGCTCTCCGGCGTGCCGCAGAGCTTGTAGACCAGATGTTCGCCGTCCGGAACCAGCGGCGTTTTGGGAGAATGAAAACAGGTATTGACGTAACCGATGCGGAGCTTGTCCGCGATCCGCTCAAATTCTTCGATCAAGGTATGTGCCAGCGCTTCGTTGGAAGGGAACACTTTACCGATCGAACGCAAAAACCGGACAAATTCCGGTGAACAAAGCTGAAATGCATCCGATGGAAGCTGCATCTCCTCATCCTTCATAGCTTCTGACACTCCTTTAAAATCATGTAATATAAACTTATTATAGCATATTCTGCCCTGTTTGTCAATCACAGCGGGCGAAATCTTTTATTATAAAGGCAACACCGCATAAAGACCGCCTATCTGAAATGAATCAAACATTCCAATCATTTCTACGCTTAGTGACGCCTTTGCATCACAGCCTGACGGATTTCAGCAATCTCTTTCTGGGCATTCAGCATGTGCAGTCTGCAAAGCGGGAATGCCATTCTGCCGTGCTCATCGCTGACCTTAACGCTCAAGGAAACTCCCGTAGGAAACATGCGGTAATGATGGTTTATCCGTATAATATCGGAAATGCTGTCAAGCCTGAGCACAGCACTGTTTTTGAGAAACAGATACTGTCTGCCAACCCTGAACTGGTCGTTCGCAAAGGGCTGTGCCGAGGCAAAGTCGCTGAACATACTCCGCCCGCCGTCTGCGGCAAGGTAGGCGTTGACCCTTTTGACGGCTCCCGTTTGCAGTCTTTTGGCATACCAGAAAACAAAAGCAAACAAGGCACTAAAAAAGCCGCCTATGAATAGAGCTCTCCCGAGCGTCACCCCGGCAGACAAAATGAGAAGCGTGATGATTACCCCCTCAAAAACAGTCACCGCAACGGCGACTGGTACCAGCCTGGGATTACGCTTTACTTTGCAGTAGCTGTATAAGGCGTGACCCGGCTGATTAGGCTGCTGCCCGTTCATGATCCCGGCAGCATAAGGGTTTCTGCTCGGCTGTGAGCCGCAGTATGGACTGATGTTCACATTCCCGTTTTCAATGTTTTTGCCGCACGAATGACATGTTTCGTTCTGCGCGGCTAAGTCTTTGGTCAATGTGCGAGGATCGGTATTCGGATCCCGGTTCAATTGTGTCATTAGCGTTGATACCTCCCATATGTCGCTTATGCTAGTAAGTGCCGCGAGGAGGCACTTTCGTTACATGGACGTCTGAGCCGGTCATTATGCTTATTCAAGTCCAGCAATGCTATGGCGATTTTATCAATTATACAGCGATTTTCTCCTGTGTAGGAATAGCCGGTTCGGGACGGATTCGATTCTCTGCACCGGCAGGCTGATCGACAAAAAGGACTGCCGGTCGAAGGGCAGTCCTTTTACAATAAGGGGAGGATCCAAATGGATTATTACTTCTTGACGTTAAATGCCGCGATGCCCGAATAGCACGCAGAATCGCCCAGTTCCTCCTCGATACGGAGCAGCTGGTTGTACTTTGCAACACGCTCCGAACGGGACGGCGCACCGGTCTTGATCTGGCAGGTGTTCAGCGCCACGGCGAGGTCAGCGATGGTCGTATCTGCGGTTTCGCCGGAACGATGGGAAGAGATCGCAGTATAGCCAGCCTTGTGTGCCATCTTGATGGCTTCCAGTGTCTCGGAAACAGAACCGATCTGGTTCAGCTTGATGAGGATGGAATTACCGGCACCGAGCTCGATCCCCTTGGACAGACGCTCGGTATTGGTAACAAACAGATCGTCGCCGACGAGCTGTACCTTGTGTCCGATCTTCGCAGTCATCTTCTGCCAGCCTTCCCAGTCCTCCTCGTCCAGACCGTCCTCAATGGAGATGATCGGGTACTTGTCCACGAGGGCCTCCCAGTGTGCGATCAGCTCATCAGAAGTGAATTCCTTGCCGGATTTCGGCTGCTTGTAGAAGCCCTTGCCCTTTTCGGACTTCCACTCGGAAGATGCCGCATCCATCGCGATCATGAAATCCTTGCCCGGTTCAAAGCCTGCTGCCTTGATTGCTTCGAGAATCTTCTCGATGGCAGCTTCATCGCTGTCGAGCTTGTTCGGTGCAAAGCCGCCCTCGTCACCGACTGCGGTCACATCGCCCATATCCTTGATGAGCTTTCTGAGCGTGTGGAACACCTCTGCACACCAGCGAAGTGCCTCCTTGAAGCTCGGTGCGCCGACCGGCATGATCATGAATTCCTGCGTGTCGACTGCGCTGTCTGCGTGAGCGCCGCCGTTCAGAATGTTCATCATCGGAACGGGAAGCTTCGTACCCTGAATACCGCCGAGGAATCTGTACAGCGGGATACCGAGTGCAGTTGCCGCTGCTCTTGCGCAGGCAATGGATACAGCGAGGATCGCATTGGCGCCGAGGTTGGACTTGTCCTTTGTTCCGTCTGCTTCGATCATCGCCTTGTCGATGGCGTAAATATCGGATGCATCCATGCCGGTCAGAACTTCGTTGATCTTGCCGTTGATGTTAGCAACCGCTTTCTGCACGCCCTTGCCGAGATAGCGGGACTTGTCGCCGTCGCGAAGCTCCAGTGCTTCAAATTCGCCGGTCGATGCACCGGAGGGAGCAGTGCCTCTCGCAACGGTACCGTCCATCAGGTAAACCTCTGCTTCGACGGTCGGATTGCCGCGTGAATCCATGATCTCTCTGCCAACAACCTTTTCAATTTCCAGATACTGCATAGTATTTCTCCATTCTGCCGCAAAGCGGCGTATATAGTTTCCATGTGCTAAGCACAGTGTGGACGCGCAGGCTCACAAATATACAGCATATCTCGCACATATACTGCAAAACCGAAAGGAGCCTGCATGGATATAGTAAGCGTATGCTTACGTTGATTAGTATACCATGAAGAGGGAAATTTGTCAATACCAAAAAATATTAAAAATAAGCGGCAGCTTACTGTGAATTGTAAACGAAAATTCAAATCTCTCATAAAATTATTATAATAATCAAAGCCGAATTGTTAGCAATACCTAATTGCATAAAAATCTTTTTATCAACTTGTCATAAATGGTTGAAACATCACGAACTTGCATGAAGCGGGCAAAACTCTATTGACAAAACCTGAGATCTGTGCTAAAATCTGAAATGCAGGCAAAGGCCTGCTTGATTTTAAATCAATTGGTTAGCGGCTGCTTATGCAACAAGAAAGAGGGTTATGCCTATGCATCGAAGCAAACGAAGCGCTGTAATGCACATTCGTTCTCCTATCTTGACTATTGTTCTGGCTGTATTGCTGCTGCTGCCCGTGCAGGGACTCCGTGCCCATGCTGAAGAGATTTTCTTCTATCCGTCATGGGAAGCCTACAAAGCGGCAGGGGAGCCGGCGGATACATGGAACGATGCGGCAAACGCGATCGACTGCTGTCTGGAAGCCTCCTATGCCTATTATGTGCAGGGAGACAAGGAAAATGCCTACACAGCGTGCCTGAATACCTACAATTTTTATTATGAAACATCGGGTTTCGAGCGCAACGTCAACGGCTATTCCGGTTCCGAGGTCAGCAAAGCCGAGCTGCAATTCAAGACGGCACGAAAGGCTGTCAAAAAAAATCTTGGTGAGGATACGATCGCAGCAGAATTCCATAAGCTGAGCGAGATCCTGCATATCCAGGCGAATCATCTTGACGGTCTGGGCGACTTCGGAGAGAGTCAGCTTAAACTGACCGGAGAGGCTGAAACGGCACCGGCAGAAACGGAAACGGTTCCGGAATCTGCATCTGCCGCCGAAGCATCGGAAGCGCAGAACGCTCCTGTGCAGCAGAAAAGCAATGGATGGGTAACGTTTCTGGCGTGCTTCGGCATCATTCTCCGCGAGGGACTGGAAGCCATTCTTGTCGTCGGTGCGATCATTGCCTATCTGGTAAAATCCAAGCATCAAACCAAGCTGAAATACGTCTACGGCGGCAGTATTCTGGCGATTGCTGCAAGCTTTGTATGTGCGTGGCTGCTGAGTCTGCTCAAGCTTGCCAACACTGCAAATCAGGAGATCATCGAAGGCGTGACGGCACTGACAGCTGTTGTGGTGCTGTTCTATGTGTCCAACTGGATGGTGTCCAAAGCGGAATCCGATGCATGGAACAAGTACATCGGTGACCAGGTAAAGGCATCGGCGGAGACGGGCAGTGTGTTCACACTGGCATTTACGGCATTTCTGGCAGTGTTCCGCGAGGGCGCTGAGGTGATTCTGTTCTATCAGCCACTGTTAGCTGCCGCTGATAGTACGAGGTATGTTTGGGGCGGATTCTTTGCAGGCTGTGTTGTGCTGGTATTCGTATTCCTTGCGATCCGCTTCCTGAGTGTCAAGATCCCGCTGAGACCGTTTTTCCTTGGCACAAGTATTCTGATGTTTGTCATGTCGATCTCGTTCCTTGGCTCCGGTATCAAGGAACTGATCGAGGGCGATGTCATTGATATGACGTCGCCGGAATGGCTGCAAGCCTTGATTCCGTTCAACGATGTATTCGATGTGCTTGGTATTTATCCGTGCTTTGAAACGCTGATCCCGCAGCTGATTCTGCTGCTCATCACGCTCATGATCTTCATGATGCAGGGATGGAAGGTGAAACGCAAAAACGAAGCCGGTGTCCTGGCGATCGTTCTTGGCGGACTTGGAATCCATAAATTCTATCTGGGCAAATACGGCAAGGGGTTAGTTTATGCTGTCTTTTGCTGGACACTGATCCCGGCGGTCCTGAGTATTGCAGAGGGGATCCACTATCTGTCAGAAACGCAGGAACAGTTTGAAGCTGAGCTTGCACCAAAGCCTAAAAAAGCGAAAGCAAAGGCTTGAATCCGGTATTCTGTTCGTTCATCGAACTGTATACACAATTTGAATTGGAGGTCATCCTATGAACAAAAAAGTAATTGGTATTTCGCTCATTGCTGCAATGGCATTGTCTCTGACTGCATGCGGCACGAGTGCATCCACACCCGCTCCGGCAGCAACAACCGCAGCGCCCGCTGTTGAGACGACGGCAGCTGCTGTAACTGAGACAGAAGCAGAAAAGACCGATGCAGAGGTTAAAACCGATGCACTGGCACCCGGCGATGATGCCGCAGGCTTTACCGAGTATCCGATCTTTGAGGATCAGGAAGTCGGATTCCTGAACGTTTCTGCTGTGTATTTCCAGCCTGTTCCGATGTCCGGCGGCAACGAAAAGACCGAGGACTTCAACATCCATCTGGAAGCCGATGTTTCTGCACTGGAGAATAAGCTCGGCTTTGGTGTAGGCGACTGGGTTCCCTACATGACAGTCGATTATAAGATCGTCGGTTCCTCCGGCAATACTGCCGCAGAGGGCACCTTCATGGTCATGAGTGCTTCTGACGGCCCGCACTACGGCGCCAATGTCAAGCTCCCGGATGCGGACACCTACAGCATTGAGTTCACCTTCCACAGCCCGGAGGAGAATGGTTACCTCCTGCATACTGATGCAGAGACCGGCCCCGGCGGATCGTTTGAGGACTATTTCAAGGACGGCAACCTCAAGGTTACCTATGAGGGCTGGGAGTATGTACCGCAGGAGTGGTAATCGCTGATTATTCTTTCTTTCCTTTCTTAAGATGAACATGGACGCTGCCGTCACAAGGCAGCGTATCCATGTATCGTCTGGTTAGCTGATCCTAATGCAGGAGGAGATCACATTGTTGAAATATTTTGTCATGACCTGTGAAGCGCTGCTGACAGCCGCCATTCTGACCGGTGCGTGCATGGGCTTTGCAGGAACAACTTTCCGCAAAACAGGGAAAACGATACTTCTCATCGGCACGTTGCTGGGCGTCCTTTCTGCCGGCGTGATGGCATATCTGAAAAATGCGACCAGACTGATCGACACCTCGCTGTGGAACATGCGCAATTTCATAGCGGCAGGTGTGATTCTGATCCTGTTCTGGGTGCTGTCTGCTCTGCGCCGGCCTATGAAGCGAGCCGGAGATGTTCTCCCGCCTGCTGTTCTTTCACTGCTTCCGGCGCTGGTCATTTTCTATGCAATGCCGGATGTGCTGGCGTACCCTTATGTCATCCTACTGACGGAAAAGTCCGTATTATCGACCAATTTCCTGCTGAAAACGATTGGCATCGTGCTGGGCATCCTGCTATGCATTTTGATCGTGTCGGCTGTTGAACGCGGTTTTGACCGCATGAAAAAGCCGCTCGGTTTTCTGTTTCTGAACTTTTTGCTGCTGGTGAACACGGCGCGTCAGCTGACGGTTGTTCTGCGCATCATGCTGACAAAGCGCATGATCGCTTCCAATCACACGCTGTTTTCCATTGCGAAATTCTCCTCCAATCACGACAACTGGTTTACATTTGCGGTCATCGGCATTGCGGCAGTCATCCCGCTGCTTCTCATCCTGCAAAATGTGAAGATCACCGAGTCCTATCATAACCCCGCAGAACACCGGAAGCTTCGCAAAAAGCGCCGCCTGACCATGCAGTGGTCGGCAGTGATCCTGACGTGCATGGTCTTTTCCGTGCTGAATCTGACCACGGTCAAGGCGGTTGCCAATCGTGAGGTCGAGCTCTCTCCCGTGGAGGATTCCCTGATCGAGGACGGCAATGTGGTGGTGCGTTTTGAACAGGTCGAGGACGGGCATCTGCACCGGTTTGCCTATACCACGGAGAAGGGGACGAAAATCCGTTTCATCGTCATTAAAAAGTCCAATTCTTCCGCCTACGGCATCGGTCTGGACGCCTGCGACATCTGCGGAGAAACGGGCTATTATGAGAAAGACGGACAGGTCGTGTGCAATCTCTGCGACGTGGTCATGAACATCAATACCATCGGTTTCAAGGGCGGCTGCAATCCCATTGTTATCCCCTACAATATTTCAAACGGCAGCATTTACGTCCCGATTGAAGGATTGATGGAATACGAAAAAGAGTTCAAGAAGTAAGGAGAAACGCCGTGTTTATACGTATGCTCCGGGGCACGCTGCTCCGGCAATGGAAGAAAATGCTGATGATCGCCTTTACCATCGCACTTGGCGCATCCCTTGCGGCGGCAATGCTCAGTGTCATGCTCGATGTGGGCGACAAGGTGAATCAGGAACTGAAAACCTATGGCGCGAACATTACCGTTGTACCGAAAGCAAGCTCCGTTCTCAGCGACCTCTACGATGTCGAGGACGGCAATTCGACCGGCGCGTATCTCCGTGAGGATGAGCTTGGAAAGATCAAGACCATTTTCTGGGCGTTCAATATTGTCGATTATGCGCCGTTTCTTAGTACGCAGGTGACGCTGCAGGACGGAACAGAGGCGAAGCTGACCGGCAGCTGGTTCCATCATCACATGGAGCTTCCGACCGGAGAAACACTGGATGCAGGCATCGGCAGTATGCGCAGCTGGTGGGAGATTACGGATGGAACATGGCTTGACGAGCAGACCGCCGGGAGCGAAAATGGTGCCATGATCGGCGTGACGCTTGCGGAAAAGCTTGGGATTCATACGGGCGATACGCTGCATGTGCAGGGGACTTCCGGCGGTGCGGATCTGCGGATCGCAGGCGTTTTCGATGCAGGCGGCGACGAGGACGAGCAGATTTTTGCGCCGTTGCATATCGTGCAGAGCCTTGCGGGACTGGACGGGAAAATTGACAGCATTGAGGTCAGTGCGCTGACAACGCCTGACAATGAGCTTGCGGAGCGTGCGGCAAAGGATCCGAAATCCCTGACCGTTTCGCAGTATGAGATCTGGTATTGCACCGCCTATGCAAGCTCGATCTGCTACCAGATCCAGGAGGTCATCACCGATTCCGTGGCGGCTCCTGTGCGGCAGGTGGCGGATTCAGAGGGTGCGATCCTGAATAAAACGCAGCTGCTTATGATCCTGATTACCATACTCAGCCTGATCGGTGCGGCACTCGGCATCTGCAATCTCGTGACAGCCAGTGTCATGGAACGTTCTGCGGAAATCGGTCTGATGAAGGCAATCGGCGCACAGAATGGTGCGGTGTCCGGTCTTGTCCTGACGGAAATTTTCATCACAGCCATCATCGGCGGCACAGCGGGCTTCTTTGCGGGCTTCGGTTTTGCGCAGATCATCGGGCATACCGTATTCGGCT
>ONEQ01000006.1 GCA_900316885.1 uncultured Eubacteriales bacterium
CGCCGCAGACTGATGCACCTGCACCGGCTGAAAGCGCGAACGCAGGATAAGGTTCGCATGACGCAGAGAGGTGATACAGAATGTACAGGAAGGCAGTCACGAACAAGACGGCAGGCGGTATAATCGCGATTAATCTGACCATTGCCATGATCGCTGCGATCGCATGGCTGGAGCGGTTTGAGCCGGGGACGCTGTTCTTCACAGCCGTCTGCGTGATCTTTCTGCTCTGTATCACATTCTCCATGTTCGGCTACCGCATGCAGGACGGCAAGCAGTACATGCTGGGCAATTTCCAGACCGGGATGCAGCACCGTTCCGGCGAAGTGAAGGATAATTTTGAGACGTTCTGCGACCTGATGTACAAGTACTGGCAGCAGCCAAAGGAGTGAGTGTATGTCCGTGATTTCTGTTCTTGACCCGTCCGTATCGGAGCTGATTGCGGCGGGCGAGGTGATCGAGCGCCCCGCATCGGTCATCAAGGAGCTCATTGAGAATTCCATCGATGCGGGCGCGAAGCATATCATTGTGGAGATCAAGAACGGCGGCACGACCTTCATGCGCATCACCGACGACGGCTGCGGCATGGCGCGGGAGGACGTGCCGACAGCTTTTCTGCGTCATGCGACCAGCAAGATTGCCGCAAAAGCCGACCTCGACACGATTCTGACGCTGGGCTTCCGCGGTGAGGCGCTGGCATCCGTGGCGGCAGTATCCCGCGTGACGGTCATGACCAAGCGCCCGGAGGATGAGTACGGCACAAAGTACGAGATTGCCGGGATGGATTCTGCCGATCCCGAGGACTGCGGCTGTCCGGACGGCACGACCCTCATCATCAAGGATCTGTTTTTCAACGTCCCCGCCCGCCGCAAGTTCATGAAACGCGATGCCGCCGAGGGCAATGCGGTGTTCCAGATATTGCAGAAGATCGCCATTTCCCACCCGGAAACGGCGTTTAAATTCATCCGTGACAACAAGCTGGAATTCCACTCCGACGGGAACGGCGAGCTCCTGACCGCGATCCATGCGGTCTACGGGCGGGATTTCGCCCGGGATCTCATTCCCGTCGATCACACGCAGAACGGCATCCGCGTCCACGGCTACACGGTCAAGCCCCTGTATTCCAAGAATAACCGCAGCTTCCAGAACTTTTTTGTCAATTCCCGCTATGTGCGGTCGAAGGCGTGCTCTGTCGCATTGGAGAGCGCCTACGAGAATATGGTCATGACGGGCAAGTTCCCGGCATGCGTACTGATGCTCGAAATGCCGCCGGATACCCTCGATGTGAACATCCACCCGGCAAAGGCGGAGGTGCGTTTCTCGGATGAGAAGAAGGTCGTGGATGCACTGTATTTCGCGCTGAAAAACGCGATGCTCGGCGCGGGGCTGATCTATGAATTTCAGATGCCGAAAACCGACTGGCACGCCGGTGCGCCGGAGCCGGTCTATGAGCAGAAGCCGCTGGTGGAGGAGCCCCCGCAGCCGGTACCGGAGCCGGTCAGACCCGAGCCCACAAAGCCGGAGCCCGTACCTGCGCCGGAGCCCGCACCCGTGCCCGAGGAGAAACGGCCCCTCGAACCGGCATCCATGCCCTTTGGTCTGCCGAAGGATGTGATGCCCTCGATCCCGCGTGTGACCCCGCCGAAACCGGCGGTATTTGCACCGTCCGCACCGCCGAAGGTCGCCATCAGCGAGGGAAAGCTCCTGGATATCGATGCGGAGGACGATCTGGAGGAATTCCCCGAGCAAGCCCCCGCACCCGCGCCGTATACGCCGCCGCCCGTGCAGGCAGTCCCGCCCGTACAGCCCGGATACCATCCGAGCGCGACACCGGGCGTGCAGACGCTGGATACCGAGGAATTCCCGGATGTAAAGGTCATCGGGGAGCTGTTCTCGAACTACATACTCGCCCAGTCGGGGGAGACATTTATCATTATCGACAAGCACGCCGCCCATGAGCGCGTGCTCTTTGAGCGCCTGCGGCGCGACAACTGCAAGCAGTACCAGCAGATGCTGTTAGAGCCCTGCCGGGTGCTGCTGAGCCTCGACGAATACACAGCAATGGAGGAGAATGCCGCACTGCTCGACAGACTGGGCTTTGCGGTGGATTTCTCGCAGCGCCCGTATGTGCTGACGACCGCCGCGCCGGTCTTCTTCGAGGGGCTGAACCTCGACGAGCTGGTGCAGGAGATCGCACACAATCTGTTCCTCGGCAAGATCAACCCGCAGGCGCATATCCTCGACGATATGCTGCACGAAATGGCATGCAAATCCGCCATCCGCGCCAATGACAGGACCAGCATCGAGGAGCTGCAGGCGCTCGCGGAGCGTGTCTGCGGCGACGAGAGCATCCGGCACTGCCCGCACGGCCGTCCGGTGATGTTCACGATGACGAAGTACAATCTCGAACGGCAGTTCCGGAGGAGGGTATGAGCATGAACAAACCCAGAGTCCTCGCCATCGTCGGACCGACGGCATCGGGCAAGACCGCGCTCGGCGTGGAGATGGCAAAGCTTCTGGACGGCGAGGTCGTTTCCTGCGATTCCATGCAGATCTACGAGGGGCTGGACATCGCGACTGCCAAGCCCACAATCGAGGAAATGCAGGGCATCCCGCATCACCTCATCGGGATCATCCCGCGCACGCAGAAATTCTCCGTCGCGGATTATGCGCTCCTCGCACGCGGGAAGATCGCGGAGATCACCGCCCGCGGCAAGCTGCCGATTCTGGTCGGCGGTACGGGGCTGTATGCGGATGCGGTGCTGTCCGGAATGCAGTTTGAGGAGGAGCCTGGGGATCCTGCAATCCGCGAACGGCTCTATCAGCGGCTGGAAACCGAGGGCGCAGATGTCCTCTATGCAGAGCTTTTGACGCTCGACCCGGAAGCCGCCGAAAAGATTCACCCGAACAATTCCGTCCGGCTCGTCCGCGCACTGGAGATATGCCTGCGCACGGGTGATACGTTCACTGCCTATAAGCAGCGCAACGCTGCACATCCGTCGCCCTATAACGCTGTGATCTTCGGGCTGGACTGGGAGCGTGAGGTGCTCTATGACCGCATCGGACGCAGGGTTGATCTCATGCTGGAGCAGGGGCTGATCGAGGAGGTCAGAAATGCCCGTGATCCGGCAATGCAGACCAGCGCGGCAGCCATCGGCTACAAGGAGCTCCTGCCCTATCTGGACGGCAGCGCGGAGCTGGAAACCTGCATCGAGGATATTAAGCGCGAAACACGGCGCTATGCCAAGCGGCAGATGACATGGTTTCGACGAAATGCACAAATTTGCTGGCTGGATATGGTCGAAAGTAACAAACTAGAAAAAAATTCAAAAAATGAGCAAAAAATCATAGCCAAACTGAAAGAGATGTGGTATAATGAATTATAAGTGCGATTAGGAGCCCGATACATAGAAACAGTCAGGCTTTTCGCACTGAAAGGAGAAAAACCATGAATAAGATTATGAATTTACAGGATACATTTCTGAATCAGGCACGCAAGGAGCGCATTCTCGTGACGACCTACCTCGTCAACGGATTCCAGTGCAAGGGTATTGTCAAGGGCTTTGACAACTATGTGGTGATCTTCGACTGTCAGGGACAGCAGCAGGTCATCTACAAGCACGCAATCTCCACGATTGCACCCTCCCGCCCCGTTCCGCTTCTGGATGCCGAGGCAGAGAAGTCTGAATAAGCAGGTGACTGTATGAAAAACGGCACACTGTCAGTCGTATTGCTACTGGTTGCGGTGTCCGTGATCGTCACGGTGATCAATATTGCGGTGCAGCACTTCACGCAGGACTATGTGACCGAAACCGCGCTGCTCTCTGTGGGCAGCGATTCGGAGCTCGTGCAGGGCGTGTTCATCCGCAACGAGAAAGTCATCACCTATAACGGAAAGGGCGTCATCAGCTATGAGGTTTCCGACGGCGGCAAGCTCGGCATCGGCAGCACGATCGCCAATGTCTATTCGAGCGAGACGCAGATCGGGATCAAGCAGCGCATTGCGGCGCTGGAGAAGGAGTATTCCCTGCTGGAGCGCATTTCCAATCCGGGTACTGCCAAGACCGCACAGCCCTCGAATCTGTCGGAGCTGTTTACAGAACATTACAAGGATTTTTTGTATCACCGCGAGCAGGGGAATCTTTCCGTTCTGCCGGAGCAGAGCGATGAAATGGTCGTGCTTCTGAGCACCTACCAGCTCGTCACCGGACAGGATGGGGGCTATGACAAGAAGATGCTGGAGATCCGTGCTGAGATCGAGGCGCTTCAGGCACAGCAGGAGACCCCGCTCGATACCATTCCCGCCGAGGAGGCAGCGTATTTTGTCAGCTATGCGGACGGGTACGAGGATAAGCTGAACATGGACATGCTCGATACCATTACTCCGCAGATGCTTGCCAAGATCGAGGATCATCCCTCGAATGAAAACGGAGTGGTCGGCAAGCTGATCGACAGCTACCAGTGGGCACTGGCGTGCGTGGTGGATAACTCCGAGAAGATCTACCAGCAGGGTGACCGCGTGACCTTGAAATTCGCGTCCACGTCCGAAAAGGTGCGGGGGAATATTCTCTCCCTGACGGCGGGCGTTTCCCCGAAGCAGACCGTTGCCGTCATCATGTGCGATGCCATGACCCATGATCTGGTGCAGCACCGGACGGATACGGTTGAGATCATCCGCGGCGAATACCAGGGCATCCTCGTGCCGCGTTCCGCACTCCACTTCAAGGAGGTCGAGAACGAGGAGGGACGCATGGAGACTGTGCGCGGCGTGTATATCCTGAGCGGCGAGCAGCCGGAATTCCGGCGGCTCAAGGTGAAATATGAGGGCAGCGATTATGTAATCTCTGAGCAGACAACAGATCGATCCTGCCTGATGCTTTACGATTCCATTATCATGAAAGGGATTGATGCAGATGGACAATAAGCGGCAGACGGTACGCGACAATTATGCGCGTATTGCATCGGAGATTGCCGAGGCTGCCGTAAAGAGCGGCAGAAAACCGGAGGATATCGCCTTCATGGCGGTCACCAAGACGGTGGATCCGGAGCTTGTGAACGAATCCATCGACTGCGGCATTGCCCTGCTCGGTGAGAACCGGGTGCAGGAATGGCAGTCCAAGCGCGAGGCATACCGTGCCGGGATCCCGGTGGATTTCATCGGGGCGCTGCAATCCAACAAGGTCAAGTACCTGATGGGGCAGATCCGGCTGATCCACTCGGTGGACAGGCTCTCGCTGGCGCAGGAGATTGACCGGCAGGCGGAAAAGCACGGCATCGTGCAGGACATCCTGCTGGAGGTCAACATCGGCGGCGAGGACAGCAAGAGCGGTACGGCACCGTCGGAGCTTCCGGCGCTTCTGGAGCAGGTGAAGGCATTTTCGCATGTGAACGTGAAGGGTCTGATGACGATCCCGCCCCCGTGCAGCGATGACCGCTATCTGGCGGCGATGGAGGAGCTCTTCCTCCGCACGAAGGAGACGGATCCGGCGCTGATGCAGATCCTCTCGATGGGCATGTCGGATGACTATGCTGCGGCAATTCTGCACGGCTCAAATCTCGTGCGCGTCGGCTCGGCACTGTTCGGTGCGCGGGATTATTCCAAAGTTCATTAATTATCTTGGATATAGGCGACCGTATGCGCCAGCATTCCCCATACGGAGAAATGGAGATTGTATCATGGAACTCTTCAAGAATGTCAAAGAATTTTTCTTCCCGTCCGAGATGCCCGATCAGGGCTCCTCTGCACCGGCGCAGGAGCCGCAGCAGCCCCCGCATCAGGGTGCTGAGGAAATGATGCAGGGTCCGGAGCGCGGTTCCAATATCGTGAACATTCAGGCTACGGCACAGCTTCAGGTGGTACTCGTTAAGCCCGAGGTATTTACCGATGCCAAGGCAATTGCCGATCACCTGATTTCCCGCAAGACCGTTGTCCTGAATCTGGAGACTGCATCCCCGGAGAACAGAAGAAGAATCATTGACTTCTTAGTCGGCGTTTCCTACGCAATCAGCGGCTCTCTCAAGCCCGTTGCGAACCTGACCTACATCATTACCCCCTACAACGTTGGCTTTATTGGCGACGATCTGGCAGCAGAGCTGGAGAACAACGGGGTTATTATCTAAGTGGATAAAAAGCAGGAGGATGCCGACCGCATCCTGCGTGCGCATGTGGAGGACATGGTTCGCCGCGGCGCATGGCGGAGCTTTACGGCATTTCTCGATATGCGGCAGTATACCATGCTGAAAGCCGGACTGCGCGAGGGAGAATACCGCTTCTTCGGCGGCTACGCGGAGGCGCAGCGCGGGATCCTCTGCATCCATCCGATGGACGCGGAGCCCGAGGACAGCGAATACCCGATCACCTGCCTGACCTACACCTTCCCAGAGCAGTTCACGCTGACCCACCGGGATGTGCTGGGAAGCCTCATGGCACAGCAGGTGCAGCGCGATACCGTGGGTGACATTCTCGTGTCACCGGGGAAAATCCAGTGCTTTGTCACGGGTGCGGCAGTTTCCGTGGGACTGTCCCTCTCCAAGATCGGGAGAGTGGGCGTAAAGGTCACGGATGCGCTGCCCTATACGGGCGATTTTCAGCAGGAAACGCAGGAAATCAGCAACACCGTCTCCACGCCGCGTCTGGATGCCATGCTCCGGACGGCGCTGAACAAAGGGCGCGGGCAATGTCTGGAGATGATACACGCGGGACTGGTGACGCTCAATTATCAGGAGTGTACTGAGCCTGCTAAGCTCCTGGCTGCCGGTGATGTGTTTTCCGTGAGGGGATACGGTAAATTTTCTGTCAAAGAGATCGGTGAGCAGACCCGCAAGGGACGGCTGCATGTGACGATCGTGAAATATGTATAATATAAAAAGTAAGAGGTGAAGGCGAAATGATGACTGCAAAGGAAATCAGAGAACTCAGATTTGAAAAGGCTGCCTGGGGCTATCGCCCGGAGGATATTGACGAATTCCTCGGGAAGCTCGAAGCAACCTTCCAGGAGATTGATAACGAGCGCGAGGATTCCAATCACAAGATCCAGCTTCTTGCGGACAAGGTGCGCGAGTACATGAAGGACGAGGACGCAATCAAGGATGCATGGGTCGGCGCTCAGAAGGAAGGTCACCGTATTTTGGACGATGCGAACGAGAAGGCAGAGCAGATCATCTCCAAGGCAAAGGAGGAGGCTGCCCGCATGATCGATGAGGCAACCGAGGAGCATGCGGCGATGATGGAGCGCAACCGCGCAGAGATCGCACAGGAGCAGGATAATCTTGCCAGAGCCCGTCAGATGGTCGCAGACTTCAAGAGAAGCCTGTTCGATATGTACAAGGGACATCTGGAAATGATCTCCGCGATGCCCGAAGCAGATGACGAGAGTTTTCCGCCGCAGTCCGAGGAACCGGAGACACCGGCTGAGGAGCCCATCGAGGACGAGCCGAACTACGGCAGAGAGCCCGATGCCTACAGCGCACGCTTCGGCGACCTGGAGAGCACCAACGACTAATAGCGCTAATAGAAAGGAACTGACCACCAATGGCACAGGATTATAAGAACAGCTTGAATATGCCGAAAACGGATTTCCCGATGCGCGGCAACCTGCCGAAGCGTGAGCCGGATATTCTGGCAAAGTGGGAGACCGAGCGTCTGTATGACGCGATGATGCAGAAGAATATGGGCAAGCCCTCCTTCATGTTCCATGACGGACCTCCCTATGCCAACGGTACCATTCACATTGGTACAGCGCTGAACAAGGTGCTCAAGGACTTCATCGTCAAGCAGAAGAACATGACCGGCTACTATGCCCCCTATGTGCCCGGCTGGGATACCCACGGACTTCCCATCGAGCTCAAGGCACTGAAGGAAAAGGGCGTGGAGAACGGCGCAATTTCGCCCGTTGAGCTCCGCAAGGCATGTAAGGATTTTGCACTGACGCATGTGGAGAACCAGAAGCAGCAGTTCAAGCGCCTGGGTTCCATTGGTGATTACGATCATCCCTATCTGACCCTCCGCCCCGAGTACGAGGCACGTCAGATCGAGGTGTTCGGCAAGATGATGCAGGACGGCTATCTGTACAAGGGTCTGAAGCCCGTTTACTGGTGTCCGGACTGCAATACTGCACTTGCCGAGGCAGAGATCGAGTACGAGAACGATCCCTGCAACTCCATCTTCGTCAAGTTCCGCGTGACCGATGACAAGGGGCTTTTCACAAAGCTCGGTCTCGATCTGAACAAGGTCTTCTTCGTGATCTGGACGACCACGACCTGGACCATCCCCGGCAACCTGGCAATCTGCCTGGGCCCGGAGTATAACTATACGCTCGTCAAGAACGGCGACGAGTACTATGTGATGGCAGACGAGCTCGTCAAGGGCGTTATGGAGACTGCCGGCATCACCGATTACTCCACCGACCACATCTTCACCGGCGCAGAGCTCGAGGGCATGAAGACCAGGCATCCGCTGTATGACAGACCCTCTCCCATCATCGTGGGCGACCATGTCACACTGGAGAGCGGTACCGGCTGCGTTCATACCGCTCCCGGCTACGGTGTCGAGGACTTTGAGGTCTGCAAGAATTATGACGACATCGGCATCATCGTTTGTGTCGATTCCAAGGGCTATCAGACCGCCGAGGCAGGCGAGTTCGAGGGCCTGGATACCAATGAGGCAAACAAGAAGATCGCAGAGCGCCTGACCGAAGAGGGCGCGATGCTGGCAATGCAGAAGATCGTCCACCAGTATCCGCACTGCTGGCGCTGCCATTCCCCGATCATCTACCGTGCCACCGAGCAGTGGTTCTGCTCCGTGGCAGGCTTCAAGGATGCCGCCATCAAGGCGATCGAGGATGTACAGTGGATCCCGGAGTGGGGCGAGGACAGAATCAAGGGCATGGTGCGCGACCGTTCTGACTGGTGCATCTCCCGTCAGAGAACCTGGGGCGTTCCGATCCCGGTTGTTTACTGCAAGGACTGCCACAAGCCGATCGTGACCGATGCAACCATCAAGAGCATCGCTGACGTGTTCCGCAAGGAGGGCTCCGACGCATGGTGGACAAAGGACGTTTCCGAGCTGATCCCGGCGGATACCAAGTGCGAGTGCGGCTGCAAGGAGTTCACCAAGGAATATGACATCATGGATGTATGGTTCGATTCCGGCGTATCCCATACCGCAGTTCTGGATAACTACGACGAGCTGACATGGCCGGCTGACCTGTACCTTGAGGGTGCCGATCAGTACCGCGGCTGGTTCCAGTCCTCCCTGCTGACCTCCGTTGTCTACAAGGGCACGGCTCCGTACAAGCAGGTCTGCACACACGGCTGGGTCGTTGACGGCGAGGGCAAGGCAATGCACAAGTCTCTCGGCAACGGCATCGCACCGGAGGAGATCATCGAGCAGTACGGCGCAGATATTCTGCGTCTGTGGGTCGCATCCTCCGATTATCACAGCGATATCCGCATTTCCAAGGACATCCTGAGCCAGCTTTCCGACCAGTACAGAAAGATCAGAAACACCGCAAGATATATCCTCGGCAACCTCTCCGACGGCGAGACCGAGTTCAATCCGGACAAGGATCTGGTATCCCTCGATCAGCTCGAGGAGCTCGACAAGTGGGCGCTGATGCGTCTCGACGAGCTGACCGACAAGGTCAATGCCGGCTATAATGCATACGATTTCCACATTGTCTTCAAGGCAATCCACAACTATTGCACGGTTGACCTCTCCAGTTTCTATCTGGATATCATCAAGGACAGACTGTACTGCGAGAAGGTCGATGCACCGACCCGCCGTGCCGCACAGACGGCAATGTATCTCATCCTCGATGCGCTGACCAGAATGGTCGCACCGATCCTGAGCTACACCGGCGAGGAGATCTGGCAGAACCTGCCGCATAAGGCATCCGACGATGCACAGAGCGTATTCCTGAACCAGTTCAACGAAAAGACCGGCGTGACCGTAGACGATGCATTCCGCGCAAAGTGGGATGAGATCTATGCAGTCCGCGAGGCTGTCAACAAGGCACTGGAGGAGAAGCGCAACGAGAAGCTGATCGGTAAGTCCCTGGAGGCAAAGGTGATCCTGACCGTTGCCGACGAGGAGACTGCAAAGCGCCTGAACAGCTACACCGAGCTGAAGGACATCTTCATCGTGTCCGCAGTCGAGATCAAGACCGGCGCCGCTGAGGGCATGACCGTGACTGTCGAGAAGGCACAGGGCGGCAAGTGCGAGCGCTGCTGGTGCATTTCCGAGGAGGTCGGTTCCGTTCCGGCACATCCGACCCTCTGCAAGCGCTGCGCCGCAGTCATCGGCTAAACCATCCCCTTGCGGGGGTATGGGGGCAGCGCCCCATTCTAAAAAACACATCTTATACGGCGGCTTGCCGTCTGCAACAGGACGGGGAGCCGCTGTTTTCATGAAACGAAGGAGGGAGCGCGTGCTCATATTTGCACTGATCGCCATTGTGCTGATCGCCGGCATTGACCAGCTCATCAAGTTCTGGATCGTCGGGAATTTTGCGCTTTACGACGAGCGCCCGTTCCTGCACATCGGCTCGCTGGATATCATGCACCTGCATTACATCCAGAATAACGGCTCCGCCTTTTCGAGCTTTGCGGGGCAGACGGCTCTCCTGCTGATCGTGACAAGCATCGGCATCGGAATCTGCACCTACCTCCTTGTGAACAAGGCGAAGGAGCGACCGCTGTTTTTCTGGAGTCTGACGATGATCCTCGGCGGTGCGGTCGGGAATCTGATCGACCGCATTTTCCGCGGCGGAAATGTCGTGGACTATCTGGATGTGCAGCTTTTCAATTTCGCCATCTTCAATTTTGCCGATATTTTTGTCACGGTCGGGACAGTGCTCCTTGCCGTGTACATTCTGTTTTTTATGGAAAAGGACGACAAGCGCCTGAAGCCGGCAGCACCGGCATCGGAGCAGACCCCGGAGGAATCCCATGACGATACATGAGCTGATGTTTCCGCCGGAAGCCGAGGGCACGCGGCTCGATAAATGGGCGGCATCGCTCGATCTGGAGCTGACGCGCTGCGCGGTGCAGGGGCTGATCGCATCGGGGCACGTGACCGTCAACGGCAAGGCAGTCCCGAAGAATTACCGCCCGAAGGCGGGCGAGCAGATCTGCATCGAGGTGCCGCCGCCGGAGGAGATCGAGATCGTCCCGCAGGACATTCCGCTGGACATCGTCTATGAGGACGATGATCTGCTGGTGGTCAACAAGCCCAAGGGCATGGTCGTTCACCCGGCTGCCGGGAATTACGACGAAACGCTGGTCAATGCACTCATGTTCCACTGCAAGGGGAGCCTGTCGGGCATCAACGGCGTAATCCGCCCGGGCATCGTCCACCGGATCGACAAGAACACCAGCGGTCTGCTGATCGTGGCGAAGAACGATTTCGCGCATCAGGGGCTTGCCGAGCAGATCAAGGCACATTCCTTCACACGCGAATACGAGGCGATCGCCGTCGGGCATTTCAAGGACACCGAGGGCACGATCAACGCCCCCATCGGGCGTCACCCCGTTGACCGGAAGAAGATGTGCGTGACGGAGAGAAATTCCAAGGAAGCCGTGACGCATTACACGGTGCTCACGCAGTTCGCAAATACCGCACATCTGCGCCTGAAGCTGGAAACCGGGCGTACCCATCAGATCCGCGTGCATCTGAGCTACATCGGGCATCCGATCTACGGCGATGATGTGTACGGCAAGGCGGTCAAGGGCACGCAGGGGCAATGTCTCCATGCACGGAAGATCGGCTTCATCCACCCGCGCACGGGAGAATATCTCGAATTTGAGCGTGATGCGCCGGCGTATTTCCAGAAACTGCTTGAGAAATTCCAAAAATAACATAACCGGAGAGTGCAGTATGTTTGAAGATCCCAGTAAAATCTGTATCATCACGGATCTGGACGGCACATTCCTGCCGAAATCCAAGATCCCGCTGGAGCGCGATCTCGCCGCTGTGCGGGATTTTGAGGCTGCCGGCGGACTGTTTACCATCGCCACCGGGCGCACCATCCAGGCATCGAAGCGATTCCCGGAGATGCTGGATCTGAAAACGCCCATGATCGTGTTCAACGGCGCGGGTATCTACGATTACCGGATGGATGCGCTGCTGTTCAAGCACCCCCTGCCGGAGCGTGCCAAGGAAATGACCGCACAGATCCTGCGGGATAATCCGCATGTGGGCACAGAGGTGCTCTGTGCCGAGGATACGTGGGTCGTGAACAATACCGAACGGGAGCAGGAGCATGTGAGAATCTGCCAGGTTGCCCCGAAGTACGGCACGATTGACGAGGTGCAGGGAACATGGCTCAAGGTTCTCTTTGCGCTGGATCCCGATGAAGTGCCCGCACTGATCGAATATATCGACAAGCAGGGGTTTACCGGCGTGGATTTCTGCCGGTCGGATCCGCGCTTCTATGAGATGCTCCCGCACGGCGTGTCCAAGGGAAGCGGACTGACCGCGTTCCGGATGCTGCCGGGGATGCGGCATTATACATTCATCGCAGTCGGGGATTATGATAATGATATCGAAATGCTCAAAGCGGCGGACTTTGCCGTCTGCCCGCAGAATGCAAGCGATAGTGTCAAGGCAGTCGCCGATCTTGTGCTTTCACGCACCTGTGAGGAGGGCGCCATGGAAGAATTAATACGAGGGATTATGAAATAACAAACCGCAAGATCAAATAAACGGAGGTACTATCATGGACGAAACAATCAAGAAATCCCTGCAGGCGACAGCGTGCAAGGTACGGATGGGCGTTCTGACCGGAACGTTCCACGCAAAATCCGGCCATCCCGGCGGCTCTCTCTCTATCGCAGATCTGCTGACCTACCTGTACTGCGTGAAGATGCATGTGGATCCGAAGAATCCGGAGATGGCAGACCGCGACAGACTCGTGCTGTCCAAGGGTCACACCGCACCGGCGCTGTATGCCATCCTCGCAGAGCGCGGCTTCTTTGACAAGAAGGAGCTTGAGAGCCTGCGCCACATCGGGGCAATGCTCCAAGGTCATCCCTGCATTGAGATTCCCGGCGTGGATATGAGCAGCGGCTCGCTCGGTCAGGGCATTTCCGCAGCATGCGGCATGGCGCTTGCAGGCAAGATCAATTCTGCGTCCTATCATGTGTACACCATCCTTGGCGACGGCGAAATCGAGGAGGGTCAGGTCTGGGAGGCTGCCATGTTCGCGGCACACTACGGACTCGACAACCTGACCGCCATCGTGGATAACAACGGTCTCCAGATCGACGGCAAGATCACCGAGGTATGCTCCCCGGAGCCGATCGACAAGAAGTTCGAGGCGTTTGGCTGGCATGTGATCGTGGTAGACGATGCGCATGATTTCGACAAGCTCGAGGCGGCGTTCAACGAGGCAGAGAGCATCAGCGGCAAGCCCGTTGCGATCATCCAGAAGAGCGTCAAGGGCAAGGGTGTTTCGTTTATGGAGAACCAGGTAAGCTGGCACGGTGCCGCACCGAATGCGGAGCAGTACGAGCAGGGTATGAACGAGCTGAAGGCAGCTCTGGCAGAAGTGGAGGCGTAAATCATGGCAGATATCAAGAAGAAGGCAACTCGTGAGAGCTATGGTGAAGCCCTGACGGAGCTTGCAGAGCAGTACCCGAACCTGGTCGTACTCGATGCCGATCTTGCGGCAGCGACCAAGACCGGCATTTTCAAGAAGGCATATCCCGACCGTTTCTTTGACTGCGGTATCGCAGAGGCAAATATGATGGGCGTTGCAGCGGGTCTGGCAACGACCGGCATGATCCCGTTCGCATCGACGTTTGCGATGTTCGCAGCCGGCAGAGCATTTGAGATCGTGCGCAATTCCATCGGCTATCCGCACCTGAACGTGAAGATCGGTGCAACCCATGCCGGCATTTCCGTCGGTGAGGACGGCGCAACCCACCAGTGCAACGAGGATATTGCCCTCATGCGCACCATTCCGGGCATGACCGTGATCGTACCGAGCGACGACACCGAGGCAAAGGCAGCCGTCAAGGCGGCGCTGGACTTCGAGGGTCCGGTGTACATGCGCTTCGGCAGACTGGCAGCGCCGATCCTGAACGATCCGGCGACCTACAAGTTTGAGCTGGGCAAGGGCGTGACCCTGCGCGACGGCAAGGACATCACGATCGTGGCAACAGGGCTCATGGTCGGTGAGGCAGTCAATGCCGCAGAGACACTGGCAGCCGAGGGCATCGATGCGAGAGTCATCAATATCCACACGATTAAGCCCTTGGACGAGGATCTGATCGTCAAGGCAGCGCAGGAGACCGGAAAGATCGTCACCGTCGAGGAGCACAGCATTATCGGCGGACTTGGCAGCGCCGTATGCGATTGCGTGGCAGCGAAGTGCCCGGTTCCGGTGACTAAGATCGGCGTCAACGACGAGTTCGGACACTCCGGTCCGGCAGTGGATCTCCTCAAGCAGTACGGTCTGTCTGTGGAGAATATCGTTGCGACTGTCAAGAAAGTGCTGGGCAAATAAACAGTCCTGATCGCCCGAAAGGGGCAAAAAAGCTGGTGCAGATCATCTGCACCAGCTTTCTTTTTATTCTGTTTCTGCTGTGGTATCTTCCGTGGATTCCTCTGCGGATGCCGGTTCTGCGGGACGCTCCGCCGCAGCAGGCGTGTAGGTGATGCCCTGATCCTCCAGCGCATCGGTGAGCTTTTCCAGGAACGTCAGCACACCGGACGTGCCGCTGAGTGCGTTGCGGCGGACGGTCTGTCCGATGCATCTGCCATCCACATACGCCCAGTACGTCACATCATCGATCTGAACGAGCTCCAGCACGCGCTGTGTGCCGTCGTTCAGGGTGTAGCGGAAGGTGCAGGCTGGTACCGGATTCTCCGGAAGCTCCGGCTCCTTTTTGATCTCCTCATGCGAGATCTCCGAAACCGACGCGTACAGGTACTCAAAGAGCTTGTTCGACTCCGAATCCAGCGCGGTCATGTCAATGTCATCGAGTCGGGTGCGTTCCTTCTCGTGATCGATCGACAGCACGAAATGCTTGTCGTCCACAGTCACATCCAGTTCCTTCGCATCCGCGTAGGGGATTCGCAGCACCGTCTCATCGACGAGCTGATGCCAGCTTCCCTGAAGGTATGCCGTCTCGCGGGAGCTGATCGTGCCGACCGTGCCGCTCTCCGGCTCGTACACATATACCACGCCGTCGTTTGTATCGTAATCCGGGAATTCCAGCGTGACAGTCTGCGCGTCCGTGCCGACCGTCAGGAAATATGCGGGCTTGTCCAGTCCGTACTTGGCAAGCTCCTGCTTGTCCTTGGTGATGGTCACGAAGCTCTCATACTGGAGCCGTACCAGATCGGTGATGATCGTGCTGACCTGTACGGTGTTCATGCGGACATCGGTGAGCGGCGCCTGGAGCTGCCACTGACCGGCATCATCCGTAAAGAGATCATAGGCGACCTCATCGTTATGCTTCATGGCGAAGCGGTTGATATCCGCATCGCGGACATGCAGCACATAGGGGTCATGCAGGAAGCTGATGCCGCCGGAGAGTGCTGTACCCGTGTCGTACTTGATGCCGTAGACGGTATCGTCGCCCGGAACGCTGACGTAGTAGTATTCCTTCGTCGCGGAGGGCTTGCCCACGAGGAGCGTGTAGCTGTTCCCGACGCTGGTATTGCAGGTGATCGTGACCGGATTGTCCAGCCCGTAGGAGGCAGCATCCTTGCCGGTGAATTTCTGGAGCGCGGTCAGCTCGCTCATGGTCGTGGCAATGCTGTTGAGGTAGTAGCTGTTGACCGGGAACTGATGCGGATAATCCGTGTCTGTCAGCGTCCATTCGCCGCCGGCATAGTTCATGCTGAAATGCCCGTCGGGATTCGTGATTTCAATGGCATTGACTGAATTCTGATCGAAATTGAACAGCTTCAGGGAATTGATTTCCTCTGCGGCGGAGCTTTCCTCCTGTGTTTTCTTGTGATCGACCAGCGCATAGCCCCCGGCAGCAAGCCCCAGCAGGGCGATCATTGCGCCGAGGACAATGAGCATTTTCTTAGAACTCATGAGTACCTCCGTTTGAGCCATACGCCGAGACCGATCAGCCCGACGGCAATGGGTACGACGACGAAAATGATGTTGGTGGTATTGGCAGCCTTCTCGGAATTCATGCGCATGGAATCATAGGTGCGCTCCTTGTTGGCGATGCCCAGATCGATGGACTGGTCACTGTCGTACATCCAGGAGAAAACGGAGAGCATCATGTTGACAGGGACGATCATGTAGTCCTGCTTGACGTTCTCATCGTCGATGAATTCCGCATTGCCCATGACCATGACCTTCGCATCCGAACGGCTCTCGCTCTTGGCGTACATCGCCAGATCGAGCACCTGATCGGTGACCTTCTGGTTGGTGACATCGGTGCCGCCGTAGGGCTCACCGACTGCGGAGGATTTCGGGGTGCCGAGCTCATTGGTGCCGTTCTGCACGGTCTGGAGCAGGGAGCCGATTTCCAGAGTGGTATCCGTCGGGGTCAGAATCTGATAGAAGCTGCGGGTGCGGGACATGAACGGGATGATGCCGTTGTTGATGTACTCGGCAATGCCCGAGGTCAGATCCGTCTTATTGCTGTCGGTCTGTGCGACCACGCTGCAGCGGAAGGTGTACTCATCGCCGCTGATGTGGAGAGAGGAATCCTTTTCGGCAACGAGGTCATAGTCCATACGCAGACCGAAGGATTCAAGGATGCTCTCGATGTTGGTGTACTTGACCTCATCCTGATTCGGGGACATCCAGAAGCAGATATTGCCGCCGTCGTTGAGGTAGGCATCCAGGATGCGAAGCTCGTTCTTGGAGATGTCCGTCTTGGGACCTGCCACGATGACCATTGCGGCATCTGCCGGAACGTTATCGGCTGTCATGAGGTCGAGCTCCTGGGTGAGGTAGTTGCGGTTGGAGAGGTTCTTGGCGAGCATGGTGTAGCTGTCGCGCAGGGACTTCTCGCCGTGACCGGTCAGGAAGTAGATAACCGTATCTCTGCCGCTTACCACGGCATCGATGGCGCCGGAGATGTAGTTCTCGCCGGCGAAGTACATGGATTCGATCACGTTGGAATTTTCCTCCAGTGTGCTCTGGTACATGTTCTTGCCGGAGATGTGCTTGGTTCTGCCCTCGCACTCCACGACGATGTCGCCGCGGGAGAGCTGGTAGCCGTAATTCTGAAGCTGTTCCGTGCGCTCCGGCTCCTCATCGGGCTCGAAGTCGATGAAGTTGATCTTGTCATACGAACGGTACTCATCCAGAGCATGGTAGAGCGCCATGCTGTTCGTATCCGTGGACAGCAGATCCATGTCGAGCAGGAAGTAGAAATTGACCTGCTTGTCGAGTTCCTCAAGCATCTTCTTGGAGGTGTCCGTGAGCTGATACATGCCGGTAGGCGTCATATCCCATACAATATCCAGACGGGTTGCCAGCAGATTCAGGGTGAATACCAGCAGAAAAGAGAGGACTGCAAGGGATGTGATGTAGGCAGTAAAGGTACACTTTTTCTGCGTTTTTTTCTTGTTCTGTTCCATGATGATCCCCTCCTTAGCGATGGCTCCAGCGGCGCTTCTCGATGGAGATGATATTCCAGATCAGCACCAGAGCGGTAAGGCTGATAAAGAACACCAGATCCTCCAGACGGAACATGCCCTGGGAGAAGTAGATGAACCGGCGCTGCATGGAGAACCATGTCACGACGGAATTCAGATGCGGATATGCACTGACCAGACGGGTCGCAGCGAACTGATCGAGGAACAGCAGTCCCTCCATCACGATCTCACCGATGATGGCAGCGATGATCGCATTGCCGGTCAGCGAGGAGAGGAGCATACCCAGTGCGATACAGACCAGACCCCAGAGGAAGAAGCCGGTATACGCGCAGATCAGCGCCGACCAGATGACCTGACCGGTTGCTGCCGCATAGAACGGGAAGAACAGGGACAGGATGACCATAAAGAGAAATACGGTTGCAATGGCAAAGAATTTTGCCAGAACGATCTGTGTCACGGTCAGAGGACTGGAATAGAGCAGCACCTCGGTGCCGCCGCGCCGTTCGTCCGCGAAGGAACGCATCGTCAGCAGCGGGATGATGAAGATGAAATAGAAGAAGTTGTTGTAGAAGAAATCCGGGAAGGAGAATTTCAGCGTGCTGCTGTCGAGATTCGCGATCGACGTGATGAAGCCGAACGAGAAGATCAGCATGAACAGTGCCGTGAGTACATAGGCGAAGGGGGAAAAGAAGAACGCCTGTAATTCCTTTTTATATAATGCAAACATAGAGCGCCTCCTTATTCTACTGCGTCATAGGGATTGTCGGGCATATCGTCCAGATCGTCGTGATCGTCGCCGTCTGACGAGGAATCCGGCGTTTCGTTCACGAGATCCTCCAGCGTGGAGGGCTTTTCGCTCTGCTTGGTGAGGCGCAGGAAGACCTGCTCCAGATCGAGCTTCGCCATGTTCATGGCGACGATGTTGCAGTTGTTGGCGACAAGCGATGTCATGACCGCATTGCGGACGCCTTCCTCCTTGAGCGTCAGCTTGCAGCTGATGCGGTTGCCGGAAATCTCCACGTCGCTGATCTCCTCGACGCCGCGGATGTCCTTGAGGATGCGCATGACTGTCGCTTCCTCGCCGTCCACGGTCAGGTTCAGGAGGGTGCTTGCCGTGAGGCTCTTTTCGAGGTTCTCGATGGTGTCGATCGCCCGGATCTCGCCCTTGGTAATGATGACCACGCGGTCGCAGACGGCGCTGATCTCGGACAGGATGTGCGAGCTGAAGATGATCGAGTGCTTCTCGCCCAGCTCCTTGATGAGCGCACGCACCTCGGCAACCTGTGCGGGGTCAAGTCCGACGGTGGGCTCGTCCAGAATCAGGATCTTCGGGCTGCCCAGCAATGCCTGCGCAAAGCCGACACGCTGCTTGTAGCCCTTGGACAGATTGCGGATCAGGCGGCGGCGCATATCGGTGATATGCAGCTTCTCCATCGCGGATTCGACTTCCTTCTTCACATCGGGACGCTTGATGCCCTTGATGCCCGCGCAGAATCTGAGGTATTCCTCCACGCGCATATCCGGATAGACCGGCGGGATCTCCGGCAGATAGCCGATGCACTGCTTTGCCTCCTTCGCCTGCTCGGTGATGTCAAAGCCGTTGACAACGACAGTACCCGAGGTGGATGGCAGGTAGCCTGCGATGATGTTCATGGTCGTGGATTTGCCGGCGCCGTTCGGTCCGAGAAATCCGAGTATTTCGTTATCCTCAATCTCGAAGCTGATACCGCGGAGCGCAGCATTGTGCCCGTAGTTCTTCGTGAGGTTCTTGATCTCAACCATAGGGTGCTCCTTTCCTCTGTGTATTCAGGTTAGCCCGTACCTCTCATACGGGCAGACACAAATTAATTATCTCATATATATATGAACAGGATGTTTACAAATTGTGAATCGGAGATGAAATTCGGCAAAAAGCCCATGAAAAATCAGGACAGGTGTTGAAAGCCTGTCCGCAGCAGATTACAGTATAGCGTAAATGCGTGATTGTAACGTGATAAGAATCGGTGAATCCGCTGAAAAGGAGATTTCGCCTCTGTAGGAACTGCACGAAAACTGTGAATAAACCATGAACGGATTCACATATTTACTGGTCGAAATGGACAAAAGGTATTCAGAGTTCCTATACAAAGCGCCGAAAAACACGGAAAAGGGGAGGTCAAAATGCTGAAAGTCTTGACAAAAAATTAATATTTGGGTATAATAAATTGTGAAAACTCATGGAGTTCCTATATCCTGTGCACTGCGGGAGGGAACGACGAACGTTTTCAGAATCAGTGTGAACGAGCAGGCAATCCCGCCTGCAAAAGCCCAGAACAGGCGCAAGCCTGTCAAAATTATTAACGAGAGGGGAAATAACAATGCTTTCTAAGAAGAGCAAGGCTGTTGTTGCTGGTATCATGACCGCTGCGATGGCTACCAATGCACTGGCAGCAAGCTTTATGACCGCTTCCGCTGCAGGCACCAGAACCAAGGCTGAGAAGTACGGCGATGACACCTATGCAAACCGCTTCCTGTCCCTGTACGACGATGTTGTTACCAACGGTACAGCAAACGGCTACATGTCCAAGGACGGCGTTCCGTATCACGCAGTAGAGGAAGTTATCATCGAGGCTCCTGACTACGGTCATGAGACCACTTCCGAGGCTATGTCCTACCTGGTATGGGCAGCAGCTATGCATGACAATCTGGCTAAGAAGACCGGTAAGGGCTCCGCAGGCGATCTGGCTAAGGCATGGAAGACCATGGAGACCATGATCCCGGACGTACAGGACAACTTCTGGTCCGGCGGCACCGTATCCGCTCAGTACTGCGGCGAGTATGACACTCCTGATCAGTGCCCGGACAAGTGGGCTTCTGAGCCGGATAAGACGGCTTCCAACCCGATCTACAGCTACTTCACCAGCGTATACAAGGGCAAGGAAGGCTCTCAGGGCGGTCTGTACCTGATGCACTGGCTGGCTGACGTTGACAACTGGTATGGTTACGGCGAAGGCACAAACTTCACCTTCATCAACACCTTCCAGCGTGGTGAGCAGGAGTCCTGCTGGGAGACTGTACCGCATCCTTGCGTAGAGGATCTGAAGTACGGTATGAAGGGCACCCGTGGTCTGAAGGGTATCTTCAACAAGGACGCACAGGTTGCTAAGCAGTATGCTTACACCAACGCTCCTGACGCTGAGGACCGTGCAATCCAGGGTGTATTTGACGCTAACAAGTGGGGCGTAGGCGACGCTTCTGTTACCGCTAAGGCAGCAGAGATGGGCGACGAGCTCCGTAACAACATGTACGATAAGTACTATCAGGAGATCTCCGAGAACACTACATGGCAGAATACCGGTGCAGGCGCAGAGAAGTCCAAGCACTATCTGATGAACTGGTATACTTCCTGGGGCGGTGCTCACAACGGCACTGACAGCTGGATCTGGCAGATCGGCTGCTCTCATGCGCATGAGTTCTATCAGAACCCGCTGGCAGCATATGCTCTGATCACTGAGTCCGGTCTGAAGTCCGGCATGAAGGCTCAGGGCGCTGCTCAGGATTATGAGAAGTCCCTTGAGAGACAGATGGAGTTCTATCTGTGGCTGCAGTCCGCTAACGGCCCGATCGCCGGCGGTGCTACCAACTCCTACAAGGGTCGTTATGAGACCTATCCGTCTGACGGTTCTACCTTCTACGGCATGCTGTATACTCCTCACCCTGTATACGCTGACCCGGGTTCCAACCACTGGATCGGTAACCAGGTATGGGCAGTTCAGCGTCTCGCAGAGCTGTACTACTGGGAGAAGCAGGACAAGAACGAGTCCCTCGTTAGCCCTGGCGGCCTGACCCTGGACAAGGCTCTGGAGCAGATCCTCGACAAGTGGGTTGCATGGTTCGCAAGCAACTGTGTTCTGACTGCTGACGGTAAGGAAGCTTACATGCCTTCTAACCTCGATTGGAGCGGCCAGCCTGACAAGTGGTCCGGCAAGCCTACTGAGAACACCGGTCTGACCTGCACGATCACCGGCTACGGCAACACCGATACCGGATGCCTGTCCTCTCTGGCAAATACTCTGATCTACTATGCAAAGGCTAAGGGCGTTACCGAGGCTGATATCGCAAGCTTCACCGAGGCTTCCGTTGGCGGCGACTACAAGTCCGGCATCGAGGGCGTAACCGGTGTATCCGGCGCGAAGTCCTACAAGGCAGGCGACAAGGATGTTCCGGCTGTTGGTCTGTATCTTGCTAAGGAGATCCTCGACCGCGTTTGGGATATCCAGCGTGATGACATCGGTCTGACCAGAACTGACCATAACGGTTCTCTGGCACGTTTCTTCTGCCAGCCTGTACACATCCCGTCCAGCTACGACGGCGAGATGCCGAACGGCGATCCGATCAAGAGCGGCGCAACCTTCCTGAGCCTGCGTTCTATGTACCTGGATTCCAGCAAGTGCGCTGGTGCGAAGACCTCTGACGAGGCAATCGCTCTGGTTAAGAAGCTCCAGACTGCATATGAGAAGGACGTTGCAGCAGGTGCTAAGTGGTCTGGCAGCTACTCCGCTTCCAGCTCTGAGGGTAAGGCTGAGCTCGAGAAGTTCAAGAATGTCGGCGATGTTGAGCTCCAGTATCACAGATTCTGGCACATGGGCGATGCTATGATGGCACTCGGCGTAATGGCTGAGCTGTATCCGGATATGCCTGCTGGCAAGAACCCGACTCCGACTGAGGCAACTGAGGGTACTACCGAGGCTACCACTGAGGCTACCGAGGCTACCAAGGAGTCTACCTCTGCTGAGAGAACCATGTGGGGCGATGCTAACGTTGATAAGACTGTTGACCTGATGGATATCATCGTAGTTAACAAGTATTTGCTCGGTCTGACCAAGCTCGAGGGCTCCGGCGAGAAGAACGCTGACGTCAACGACAACGGCAAGGTTGAGTCCGATGACGGTCTGAACGTAATGAAGCTCGCATTCGAGATCCTGAAGCAGTCTGACTGCCCGGTTAAGAAGTAATCTTCGTTTACACTGAATCGAACAGAGCTGTGGGAAACCACAGCTCTGTTTTTATATGGAGAGACAGAAATATCCCCTCCTGCTCATGCAGGAGGGGATGATTTTATGCTAAATGCAGATACTGGCGGAGCTCCTCGATGTAGGTCGTTCCCATTTCGCTTAGAATCACATTTTTGCGCGTGATGTAGCCGATTTCCATGATGCTGTTGTCATCCCGGATAGGCACCGCAGCATACTCCGAGCCGTTGAGATCATTGCAGATGATGCCGGAGCAGAACGTGTAGCCGTGCAGACCCTTCATGAGATTGAGCATGGTGGAGCGATCGGTTGCGCGGATGATGCGTCCAAGCTCCTGTGTGCTGAAAATCTCCTCCGCGAGATAGAACGAACTCTTGTCGCCCTGCTCGAAGGTCAGGCACGGATAGGGCTCGAGCTCCGCAAAGCTGACCGAATCCTGCTTCGCAAGGGGATTTTCCTTCCAGACATAGGCATAGACACCGCAGTCGATGAGCTTGTGAAATTCCAGGTGATTCGCCTGAAACAGCCGTATCATGGTCTGACGGTTGAATTCGCTCAGGTAGAGCACGCCGATCTCGCTGCGCATGGTGGTTACGTCATCGATGACCTCACCGGTTTTTGTCTCGCGGATGGCGAACTCATAATCGCAGGTCCCGAACTGCTTGACCATCTCGATGAACGCCTGCACTGCAAAGGAGTAATGCTGTGCAGAAACGCCGAATTTCTTGCGGATACCGCCGCCGATGTATTTTTGCTGAAGTGTTTCGTACTGCTGGTACACCTGACGCGCATAGGCAAGGAACTCCGTGCCGTCCGCAGTGAGGGACACGCCCTTGCCGGTACGGTTGAAGATCGTGATGCCGATTTCACGCTCGAGCTCCTTGACCGCGCTGGTCAGGGAGGGCTGTGCGATATAGAGCAATTCAGCGGCTTTGTTCATGGAACCCTGCTCGGAGATGACAATCGCGTAGTGCAGCTGCTGTAATGTCATTGAAATTCCCCCTTTGTCTACAAGTATACCATAAAACAAGTGAAAAGTCAATCCTATATAGTATATTCATTTAATAGGAAAAATATATAGCCTTGATTTCTTTCGGAATCAAGGCAATTGTTTCGCACCGTTATCATCCACGAACAGGCAGTCCTTCCATTGCTCGTAGAGGGAACCGATTCCCGGAACCCGGTCGCTGAGCAGGAGGAGCTCCGCAGGATTATGGTAGACCTGAATTTCCCCGCGCAGCCAGAGGATGCTGTCCGCCGCGGCATCGTCACAGCCGGGGAGCCGGAGCAGATCGGACTTCGATGCCGTGTTGAGGTTGATGACGAGCGGTTCTGTTTCTGTCGGCTGTGTCTCAGGCGGCTGGGTCACGGGCGTAATGATCGGCGCAGTGGCTTCCGTGGTCGGTTCGGTGAGGGGCTGCTCATCCTCGATGTAGAGCAGTCCGCTGATCTCGTCAAAGCGTCCCTCTCCGATGCCGGGAATTTCCTGAAGCTGCCGGCGGTTGGTGAAGCCGCCGAGTATCTCCCGCCGTTCGAGAATCGCCTGTGCGAGCGCTTCTCCGATACCAGGGAGTGCTGTGAGCTGCTCGATTGTGGCGGTATTCAGGTTGACCGGGAAGGTGACAGCCGTTGTTGTCGTGGCAGTCGTGGTGGTCGTTTCCATGGTTGTCGTAACTATCGATGTCGCTGTTATCGTGGTCTGTGCCGTCGTCTGTGTGGTCGGAGCCGCCGTCGAGGTCGCCGCAGCTGTGGAGGGTTCCGTTGTCTGCGTCGAAACGGCGGTTGTCTGCTTCACGGTGATGCAGGTGGACGGCAGAGTCGTTTCCGTCTCATCGGTTGTGTAGCAGATTGGTGTAATGGTCACCGGATCCTCGGTCTCACGCCGGTTCCGCACCGATTCGTACACGAAATAGCCGATGATTGCCGCGGCATAGGCACCCGCGAGCATCGCCCAGTAACGCTTCTTCATTGATACTTGTAGATCGTGACGCCCTCAAAGCCGTCGAGGAGGTTGTTGATTTTCTGGAACGCGAGCCCCGTTCCCTTTGCCACGCAGTGAATTGCATCCTTTGCCATGACACAGTTGACGCTCAGCGTGCGGTGGATCAGCTCGCGCAGTCCGCCGAGGAGCGCACCGCCGCCTGTAAGGAGGATACCGTTCTCATAAATGTCACCGACGAGCTCAGGCGGTGTTTCCTCCAGCACTTTTTTGATCGCCTCCATAATGGCGAATACCTCGTCCTCCATCGCATCGAACAGCTCCATCTCGTTGAGCTCGACCGCATCGGGCAGACCGCGCATGACGCTGCGTCCCTTGACGAGCATGGTAATATCATCGCGGGGGTCGTAGAGATTTGTGAGCTTCTTCTTGACCTCCTCAGCAGTCTGGTCACCGATGAGGAGCTTGTAACGGTTCATGATGTACTTCTGGATTGCCTTGTCGATGGCATTGCCGGCGCTGCGCACGGAATGTGAGGTCACGATGCCGTTCATGGAGACAATCGCGACATCCGTCGTGCCGCCGCCAATATCCACGACCATGTGACCCTTCGCCTTGCCGATGTTGATGCCCGCGCCGAGCATCGCCGCGATCGGCTCATCGATGAGGAACGCCTGCCGGCATCCGGCAGCCATGACAGCATCACCCACGGCACGCTTTTCGAGATCCGTGATGAATGCAGGCACGCAGATGATGATGCGCGGCTTGATGAGCTGACTGCCGCAGACCTTCTGCAGGAATTCGCGGAGCATGCACTGTGCGAGCAGATCATCGGAAATGACGCCGTTCTGGAGCGGATGCACAACATCGATGTAGGCAGGTGTCTTGCCGATCATCTGATAGGCTTCCTTCCCGACCGCGAGGATGCGCTGGGTGCAGGTGTTATAGGCAATGACGGACGGCTCGGAGAGGACGATGCCCTTTTTGCCGTAGGTCATGATAATATTGGCGGTACCGAGGTCGATACCAATATCGGGGGTACTCATGGGGTTTCCTCCTTAACAGGGGTATTCAGACCGGACAGCTCGTCCGGCCGTTTTCGGTCAGTGGATGCAGCGGCAGCCGCTGTCACAAAGCAGGCGCCGCGGGATTTCAGGAGTGCCGCACAGCGGTTCATGGTGGATCCGGTGGTGAGCACATCGTCGCAGAGCAGGATCCGCATCCCGTCGAGGGAAACGTCCCGCACACCGAACGACGAGACATTGGCGGCACGCTCCGCCGCATTCAGATGGTGCTGCGCCTTTTTGGATTTCTGCTTGAACAGCAGATCGTCCCGGTAGGGGACGGAAAGCGCTCCGGCAAGTGCCCTGCCGATCAGCGCCGCCTGGTTGTAGCCGCGCATCCGCTGCTTGGTGCGGTGCATGGGGACAGCCGTCACGCAGTCGTAGCTCCCGTAATCGAGGCTGTACCGGATGCGTTCTGCGAGGATTCTGCCCGCAAATTCAGCAAAATTCGTGTTCAGGGAATTTTTGAGTTCCCAGATTGCCCGGACGGTCGGATCCTCCGGGTCGCCGGTATACCGGGCGCACACGAGCGCCATATCATACACCGGCGGATGCGATTTGCAGTGACAGCGCAGCTTCCCGCAGGTGTGACAGTAATCATCATGCGGGATGAGAATCTGCTCCTCACAGGCAGGACACAGCAGCTCGCCCGGATGCAGGAACGTATCACAGCCCGGACAGCGGTTCGGGAGAATCAGGTTAAGCAGACTGTTCCGCATTATCGTCAGATGCATGATCCTTCTCCGGGTTGAGGCTCTGCGTGAGCATGTCGCGCAGGCAGGAATAGCGGTTGGAGCGGCGGTTGTTCGCTACCATCTGCTCGATCTTCTGCGGCGTGCCGATGATGATGAGCAGGCGCTTGGCACGGGTGACTGCCGTATAGAGCAGATTGCGGTAGCTGAGTTTTTCGTACTTGCCGAGCAGCGGGATAATGACCGCTTCAAACTCGCTGCCCTGGCTCTTGTGGACGGTGATCGCATAGGCAAGCTCAAGCTGCTCCATCATGGCAGTCGGATACACCGTCACGCGTCCCTCAAAGTCGATGATCGCTTCGCCGCGCCGCCGGTTGATGGTGCGGATAAAGCCGATGTCGCCGTTGAAGATGCCCTCGCCGTTTTCGCCGTTCCGCGACCAGTTGATGTCGTAGTTGTTCTTGGTCTGCATGACCTTGTCGCCCTCGCGGAATTCGTAGAGCATCGAGCGCACCTGCGCCTTGCCCGCCTGCGGGGGATTGAGCCGCGACTGGAGCGCCTTGTTCAGCTCGATGACGCCCAGCGTGCCCATACGCGACGGGCAGATCACCTGAATATCCCGCACAGGGTCGAACTGGTACTGCGGCGCGGCAGGGAGCCGCTTGCATACAAGGTCAATCAGGAGCTGAGCCGCCTGTTCTGTGTCGATCCGGTGGAAGAAGAAGAAATCATTGTCCTTGACGCTCAGATCCGGCATCTCGCCGTGAACGATCCGATGCGCATTGGTGACAATCAGGCTCTGCTGTGCCTGCCGGAAGATCTCCTTGAGGGCAACGACCGGCATACACTTGCTCTGGATGAGCGTTTGCAGGAGACTGCCCGCGCCCACGGACGGGAGCTGGTCGCTGTCACCGACGAGAATGACCCGGCAGCCGAGCCGGATCGCCCGCAGCAGATGCGAGAACAGCAGCACATCGACCATGGACATCTCGTCCACGACGAGAACGTCGCATTTGAGGGGATTTTTCTCGTCATGCGCGAATTTCTGATTGCCTGCCGGGTCAAACTGCACCTCCAGCAGGCGATGGATGGTCTTGGCTTCATACCCGGTCAGATCGGAGACACGCTTGGCGGCACGTCCGGTCGGTGCAGCGATCATGACCTTGTGCCCCTCCTGCTCGAAGCAGGAAATGATGGCATTGAGGGTCGTGGTCTTACCGGTGCCGGGACCGCCGGTGAGGATCAGGAGTCCGCGGGACAGAGCTGACCGGATGGCTTCCTTTTGCAGGTCGGCATAGGTCATGCCGCTTTTCTGCTCGGCATCAGCGATCATCTTGTCGAAATTCCGGTCATCGCGGGCGCCGAAATCTCGCATCACGCCGATCCGGTCGGTGATGAAGCGCTCTGCATCGTAGTATTCCTTCAGATAGACAAATTCCCGCGCCGAGCCGGATTTGATGTATTCGACGATCGTCTCGTCGCGGCGCTCCGCCTGATAGGCTTCATAGAAGGCGCCGTCGCTGATTTCGAGAAACCGCATCGCCGTTTCACAGAGCCGGTCCAGCGGGAGACAGGTGTGTCCGAGCGTGAGATTGTGCCGCAGGATATAGAGGATGCCAGCGCCGACGCGGGAGCCGGAATCCATGGGCAGGTGAAGTTCCTTGGCGAAGCTCTCCGCCTGCCGGAAGCCGAGCCCGACCTCCTCCTTGCAGAGAAGATAGGGGTTATCGGTGACAATATCCCGGCATTTCTCGCCCCACACGCGGAACGCCCGCATGGCATAGCGCGACTTGATGCCGTATGCCTCAAAGTAGGAGATCACCCCGCGCAGGGCGAAGATATGCTTCGCCTCGGCAGCGACCTCCTCGCATTTCTTCCGGCTCATGCCGCGAACCTCGAGGAGCCGTTCCGGTTCGCGCTCCATGACCTCGAGGGTTCTGGCACCGAACACGCTGACGATCTTCTCCGCCATCTGTTCCCCGATGCCCTTGATAACGCCGGATGCCAGATAGCGCTTGATGTGCTCGGCGGTGTTGGGGAGCATCCGCTCGCAGGTTTCCGCACGGAACTGCAAGCCGTAGGTTGGGTGGGTGACGAAGCTGCCGGTCAGCCGCAGGCGTTCGCCCTCCTCGGCGTCTCCGAATTCGCCCGTGGCGGTCACAAGCTCGTCCTCGGCTTCCAGCAGCAGCGCCGCATAGCCGTTCTGCTCGTTGCGGAACAGGATGTGCTCAATATTTCCCTCACAGGATGTGCTCAATATTTCCCTCAATCTGGTGGATGTCCTCTTTTTTGACAGCTTCATCCGGCATTCGTTTCACCTCGTTTCCGGCGGGATTTCTGCGGTTACCGCAGCGAATATTTCAGGATCTTCAGAACGGCAAATATCGTAAAGGCAATAAAGGCAATGCCTGCCTTTCTGGTCATAGAAACAGCCTGCGGGTCATCCCGTTTGTCCTCGCGGATCAGGAGGTTGGGGGCGAGAATCATCACTGCGCCCAGGATCAGCATGACAACAATCGCGATCGGTCCGATGACATTCAGCATGGTAAAAACTCCTTATTTCTGATGAGTTGCAGCCGGAATCTGCTGTGTCAGGCAGTGAATATTGCCGCCGCCGACGATCAGCTCACGCGCCGGAACCGGGATGACTCTGCGCTCCGGGCACCATTCCTGCAAAAGC
>ONEQ01000060.1 GCA_900316885.1 uncultured Eubacteriales bacterium
TTCGGTCACGCCCTCTGACGATCGAACGCAGGCGGCATAATGTCTGCTGATTTCTTCGTCTCATGACCTCACTCCTCTCTGACTTACTAAGTCTATCTGCTTGGTATGTGTTTATTATAGCACAGGTTTCAGCATTTGTCCAATGCTTATTATTGATTACCGGCAATAGGTTATATTGATAACTGATTTTGGTTGTGCAAAAGAAAACTCCCGGTAAACCGGGAGTTTCGTCATCAGCCTCTACAGGCACAAAGTCCATATCGGACCTCAAGCTGTCCGAAGCTCTGAGCGAGCAGGGAAGCACCCTCCAGAAATTCCTTTCCGGCATCGGTCAGCGTCATTCCTTTGGAATCACGGTCAAAAATGACGATGCCCAGCTCCTGCTCCAGTTCTGCGATCGCAGTGGAAACCGACGGCTGCTTGACTCCAAGCATTCGTGCGGCGCGGTTCATGGAACCGGTTTCAGCGATTTTCATGACATAGCGGATTTGTTGGATGGTCATAACAGCTCCTTTCTTGTGCGGATGTGTGAATCCAGTGCGGCGTTGCGTTCGATCAGCTCTTCGATTTTGGTTCCCTGCTCCAGTGCGGTCAGGTATTCCAATGCGGGATTGGTCAGGCGCTCAGCACGGTCAAACAGCGGCTCTAAGAAGATCTCCTCGCCAAGTCCGCGCTTTTGTAAACCGGACTGTGCAAGCTCCAGAATTTGATGAAGCTTCGCGGAAAGTGCCTTTCGGTCAATGAAGGACGGCAGGTTCCTGTGTGTCAGAAGCTCCCGCAGCTCGGATGCGCTGTAGCCTTGACGGTACAGCGTTGTGTCCGCATCAAGAAGCTCTGTCAGTGCATCCAGTTCCTCGGCAAGTCCCGCATGGAACGATGCATGACTGAATGTCGCGTTGACCGGCTGCTCGCAGGCACTGCGATATTCGATCGTCCCGCGGTAGGTCAGGTCGGCAAATTTGAATGTCCGCAGATGCGAAATATCCTCGACATCCGGGCGGAAATCTGCCGTATGCCATGCGCCGTCTGCAAAGAACTGTCCGGTAATGCGTTCCGTCTGCACATAGTCGCGAAGCGGAGTCGGTTTGAAGTGGAAATATCGTCCCTGCTTGCCCACGCAGTACATGCTCTGACCGGAAACATATTCGATGTACTCGTTCATATCCGCAAAATCCGTGTCAAACATCCCGACATTATGCGGATTGTAACCCTGCGTGCTCTTTCCCCAAAGCACATCGCGGGAGATCAGCAAATCCGGGAGACTGACCAGCCAAGAGTTGGCAAAGAGCACCGCCTTGAACGGCTCCAGGCGGTTCATCGTGTGGAACGTCTGCAAAATATTTTCCTTTTCCACGTCAAGCTGTACCTGCGAGGCAGCCGCCAACATTCCGAAATGCGGAATATGGTGGAAGTGCCGCTCCGGATATTCCTTATATGACTGCAAATGATGGTACAGCATCCGGTAGCGGTCGTTCGCAATCGGCACGTAGTCATTATACTTATAATAAGGATGGATGCCAAGTCCCGTCAGCAGATGCCCGATCCTGCGGAAATGCTCCTGCAAATCCTCGAAATAACGCACAAAACGTTCAAACAGCAGGACAATGCTGACTTCCTTACCAAAGGACAATTCCAGCGTGTTGAAGCTGCAGTCAAACGAAAGATTGTCGCCCGTGACCGGTTCTGTCAGGGAATAGAGATTGCCGTTGTCATCGCGGGTTTGCCTTGTGAACTGAAAGCGCTCCGCGAAGCCTGCGACAACCTCCTGTACTGCCGGAATGTTCACAGGACGACGCGAGAGATTCACCAGCGGATACTCCAGTTCTACGCCGACATTGGCGCCGGCTTCCCGTTCTGTTGGCTTGATATATTTGTTCCAGATGGATTCCTGTAATGTCAATCCCATATAGCCCACCCTTTCGATATGTTTACTATGGTATTATTATAACACGGTTTTAGGCGTTTGTCCAATACTGAAGATCGATTACTGATTATCAGTGCAGGCTATATCCGTCAGATTATTGATAAAATCTATATGTCCGCATAGATTTTACATATATAGTAAACCTATTGACTTAATAGACAAATTGCGGTATAATGAATCTGTAATCCAAATCAAACGGAGGCTGACAGCATGGGACAGTATCAATATGAAACAACAGGCGGATTCGGGCTTGAGCGCGAAACGCTCCGCGTCGATGCAAGCTGTAAGCTCGCCCAGACACCGCATCCATTCGACGATGACGAGCATATTACCCGTGATTTCTGTGAGAATCAGATTGAACTCATCACGCCGGTCTGTCCCAGCGTAGACGCGGCGGTTGCATCACTTGGTGAACTCGATGCAAAGGCAAGAGCCATTCTGGCACAGCAGGGGGAGCAGATCTGGCTGTACAGCAATCCGCCGCATTTTGAGACGGATGTGGAGATCCCAATCGCAAGATTCTGTGGTATCCATACAAATAAACGAAACTACCGTGAAGCCCTCGAACGGCGTTACGGAAAACGACTGATGCTGTATTCCGGGATTCATTTCAACTTTTCCTTTTCAGAGGAGCAGCTTCACGCATACAATACAGAAAACGCAGATTTCCGCGTATTCAAGGATGCGTTCTATCTGCGCTTATACAAGCAATTGTTCCGGCATAGCTGGCTGATCGTCCTGCTCACGGCGGCAAGCCCGGTCTATGATCTGTCTCTGGACGGAGACGGACTGACCGGAACGGCATCGGAGCAGTACAGCTCTCTGCGCAACAGTGAGCGCGGGTATTGGAATCAGTTTGTGCCGCTGCTCGACCATGCCAATCTGCGGACGTTTACCGACGGGATTCAGGCGTATGTGAATAAGGGATTGCTGTTCTCGGCAAGTGAGCTGTATCTGCCTATCCGCCTGAAGCCGCGCGGGGAGAATACGCTCGAAAATCTGGCGAAAAACGGTGTCGATCATATTGAACTGCGTATGTTCGATCTGAATCCTCTGAAGCCGCTTGGCATCGATCCGGATGATCTGAAATTTGCGCATCTGCTGATCCTGTATCTGGCAAGCCTGCCGGATTCGGAATTCACCCCCCTGCAGCAGGAGCAGGCGGTCAACGACCATCATGCCGCTGCGCATTATCTTCCGCCTGCATGGCTGATGACACGCGCAAGAGAGGTTCTGTCAGATATGATGCGGTTTTTCCGCAATGATCATGAAGCGCTGCACATTCTTGACCGGCAGAACGTCAAGCTCTGCGGCGTGCGGTACTGCAAGCATATCACCAGTGACATGATTTATTCCAAAGTATAATACGGATTGTTCCTCCCGCAGAAGGCGGGAGGAACAATCAAAATATTTTTGTTAGCAATGAGGCAGATCTGAGCATTAGGAACTGACAGATAGGAGATGATCCCCATGTGCGAGTTGCTTGGCATCTCGTCTGCAAAGCCGATGGAGGTTTCCGGCTTTCTGAAAGAATTTTATTCCCATAGTGTCATGCACCCGCACGGATGGGGGATGATGTACGAATATGCTGGAGAACGGACACTCCTTCACGAACCTGTCCGGGCGATTGACAGCACCTTTTTAGATGCAGTCATCGACAGCCTGGAGCCGCAGCGTGTGCTGCTGGGACACATCCGTCTTGCGACGGTCGGCGCCGTCCGAGAGGAGAACTGTCACCCATTTACCGGCAAGGATATGACCGGACGGGAGTGGACAATCATCCACAACGGGACGATCTATTCCGGCAAGACGCATTATCAGTATTATAAGCAGCAGCGCGGGGATACGGATTCGGAACGGCTGTTCTTAGGGCTTTTAGATGCCGTGAATGAGAGCATTAGGCTCGGAAAAAACACGGAGCATGAACGGTTTCAAACCGTGGAGGCGTACATCGAACAGAACGCTCCGCGCAACAAGCTGAATCTCATGATCTGGGACGGCGAGCTGTTCTATGTCCACAAGAATCTGAAAAACACACTTTCCTATCAGCGCACGGAATCCGGCTGTGTCTTCTCGACACAGCCGCTGAATGACGGGATGTGGATCCCATTCCCCGTTGCGCAGGTCATAGCGTTCAGGGACGGGCGGGAGTGCTTCCGCGGGGAGCGGCATAAAGGGATCTATGTGCCGACACTGGACTACATCACGGCAACGGATGCCATGCATATATAGTTTCAACCTATTACCCGCAATTGAAAACAGGCATTGGACAAATGCATGTTTTTATGTTATACTATAGCATAGTAAACCTACTGAATAAGGAGGATATATACATGAAAGAGATTTTATGGCTCGGACGAGGCGGTCAGGGCGCTTTCACAGCGGCAAAGCTCCTTGGTGCAGCATACGCTGCAAAGAGCGAGGATTCGTACTCTCTGGCTTTCCCGTCGTTCGGACCGGAGCGCAGAGGCGCACCGGTGCGAGCCTTTACCAAGCTTGATGCAAAGCCGATTCTTGACCGCAGCGAAACGGAGCTTGCTGATTATATCGTGATTCTGGATGAAACACTGTTTTCCACGGGACTATCCAAATTGTTGAAACCCGGAGGTAAGATCATCGTCAACACGAAATCAGATAAGCCGGAATGGGTTGCATTTGACGGCGATACTCTGGCGAAAAATCTGCGTCTTCCGGTTGTGAATACCGTCATGCTCGGTGCATTGTCCGGCGTGTCGGATGTGGTATCCGTCAGTGATCTGGAAACCGCGATTGACGGCTATCTGTCTCCGAAAATCCGCGAAAAGAACAAACAGGCTGTCGCACAGGCAGCAGAGGAGGTGCGCTCATGAAGCCGTATATCCGCGAAAAGAAAACGTTCGGATTTGCTGATGTGCCGGAGGATACCTGCTATGAGGCAGGGTATCTTGTGACGGTCAATGCCGGCTGGCGGAGCATCCGACCGGTGATAAATTCTCAGAAATGTGTGGGATGTTCGCAGTGTTATCTCTACTGTCCGGATGGTGTGATTTCGATTCAGAACGGCAAGGCAGTGATTGATTATGACTTCTGCAAGGGCTGTGGCATCTGTGAAAAAACGTGCAAAATCGGCGCAATTGAAATGGAGGCGGAACGCAAATGAAGCAGTATTTATCCGGCGATGAAGCCTTTGCAGCGGGCATCCGTCTGGCACGTCCCGAGGTCGTGTCAGCATACCCCATCACGCCTCAGACGATTGTTGTGGAGCGTCTCTCCGACATGGTAGAGGACGGGAGTCTGGACGCGGAATTCATCCATGTAGAATCCGAACACGTTATGATGAACGCGAATCGCTCCACCGCGCTCCCGTGGAATATTTACGGCGACCAGCGCGATTCGCTCGCACTGCTTGATACCGGCTGGATCCAGGCGTATGCTGAAAATGCGCAGGAAGCGCTCGATCTGGCACTCATGAGCTATTACATTGCGGAGAAAAAGGACGTATCCACGCCGTTTATGGTAAACCTTGACGGTTTCATTCTGACACATACGTATGAAGAGGTGGATGTTCCCGAGCAGGCGGATGCAGACAGATTCCTGCCGAAATACGAGACAGAAAACTGCTTTGATTTCGAGCATCCGAAGAATATGGCATTCTCGGCAGGTCCCGACACGAACTATATTTTCAAGTACAAGGAGCATGCTGCGCTGCTCCGTGCGGTTCCGGTCATTGCGGAAGCCGAGGAGAAATTTGCGCTGATTTTCGGGCGTAAATACACGGGACTCATCGACACCTACAATACCGAGGATGCGGACTATATCCTCATCACGCTCGGAACAATCGCCGGACTTTCACGCGAAATCGCGGACAAGCTCCGTGCAGAGGGCAAAAAGGTCGGTGTACTGCGAATCAGGTATATGCGACCATTCCCGACTGTGGAAATTGCAGAAGCCGTGAAGAACGCCAAGGCAGTTGCCGTGCTCGAAAAGGACATTTCGTTCGGCGCAGCGGGTACGGTCTACACGAATGTGACGAGCGCTTTGCAGCAGGCAGGGCTGAACATTCCAGCATACAATTTCATCGGCGGACTGGGCGGCAGAAACATCTCCCACGCCGATATTACGGATATTTTTGAGAAGACAGAGCACGGCACAGAGCGTGTGAATTTCATTGGAATCGAGGTGCAGAAATGAGCGTAACTGCGAAAAATCTGGACACAAATGAATATTTTTACGGACATAAGGCATGTGCCGGATGCGGCGGTTCACTCGCCGTCCGTGCGGCGCTGAAGGTTCTCGGTGAACATTCGGTTGCCGTACTCCCTGCGGGCTGCATGTCCGCAGTCGGCTTTAATTTCCCACAGCTCTGCTTTGCGAATAATGCCATCATTTCGATGTTTGCTGGCACGGCATCCATGCTGACCGGTGTGGAGGCAGGTTTGCGCAGACGGGGCATCACCGATTTTCAGGCAGTCGGATTTGCCGGCGACGGCGGCACGGCGGACATCGGCATTCAGGCGCTGTCCGGTGCAATCGACCGCGGCGACAATATTCTTTACATCTGCTACGACAACGAGGCATACATGAACACCGGTATCCAGAAATCCGGTCTGACGCCGTTCGGTGCCAAGACCACGACCACCCCGGCAGGCGCGAATATCCACGGCAATCTGCGCCCGAAGAAGAATCTGTTTGAGATCGTGGCGGCACATGATATTCCCTATGCAGCAACGGCGACAGTTGGCTATTTACCGGACTTCCTGAACAAGGTCGAGAAAGCGAAGAACATCAAAGGCACGAAATTCATCCATGTCATTGCACCCTGTCCGACCGGCTGGGGCATCCCGGTGAGCGACACCGTCGAAGCGGCGCGTGAGATCGCGGACTGCGGTCTGTGGTATCTCGCAGAGTACGAAAACGGCGAATTTACGCTGAATCGTGATCCGAAGGAGTTCACGAGCGTGGAGGATTACCTGAAGCGGCAGGCACGCTTCAAGCACTTGACAGACGAGGATATTCGTGTTATCATAGAATCCAGAGACAAAAAATGGGCGCACATCCGCCAGAACTGGAAAACAAAGGAGTAAGATTATGCCAGCATTATCGCAAAGAACCGCCGGTTTTACCGATTCCGTCATTCGCCGTATGACCCGTATTTCCGCAAAATACGGTGCTGTCAATCTGTCGCAGGGCTTCCCGGATTTTGATCCGCCGCGGGAAATTTTAAACCGCCTTGCCGAGGTCACTAACGAGGATTTCAACCAGTATTCGATCACATGGGGCGCACAGAATTTCCGCGAGGCGCTCGCTAAAAAGCATGAGCATTTTTCCGGGCAGAAAATTGACCCGAATTCCCAGATCTGCGTCACCTGCGGCAGCACGGAGGCGATGATGGCGTCCATGCTCTCTGTCGTGAATCCGGGCGAAAAGGTCATTGTATTTTCCCCGTTCTATGAGAATTATGGTGCGGATACGATTCTGTCCAACGCTGTTCCGATCTATGTGCCGCTTGTACCGCCGGCGTATAACTTTGATCCGGAGGTGCTCGAGGATGCGTTCCGCCAGCATCCCAAGGCAATTATCGTCTGCAACCCGTCCAACCCCTGCGGCAAGGTGTTCACACGTGATGAGTTGCAGATTATTGCCGATCTTGCGATCAAATACGACACATTTGTCATCACGGATGAGGTTTACGAGCACATTCTCTATGCACCGCACAAGCATACGCACATTTCCACGCTGCCGGGCATGGCGGAGCGAACCATTCTCTGTTCGTCGCTGTCCAAGACCTATTCCATCACCGGCTGGCGGCTTGGCTACGTCATTTCCTCGCCGGAAATCATTGAAACCGTCAAGAAGGTTCACGATTTCCTGACGGTCGGCGCAGCACATCCGTTGCAGGAAGCGGCTGTGGTCGGCTTGAATTTCAGTGACGACTATTATGCCGCTTTACAGGCGAAATACACACATATGCGCCAGCTGTTCCTTGACGGACTTGACCGTATTGACATTCCGCATAATGTTCCTGAGGGCGCGTATTTCATCATGCTGGACATTTCGGAATTCGGATACGAGGATGATCTGGAATTCTGCGAGGATCTGGCACGCCTTGTCGGTGTGGGTGCTGTTCCGGGCTCGAGCTTCTTCAAGGAGCCGGAAAACCGCTATATCCGTTTCCATTTCGCGAAGAAGGATGAGACATTGAACGAAGCGCTCAACCGTCTGCAAGACCTCAGAAAGAAGATGCCGTACAGAAAATGAGCGAAATATATCCCATCATTGACGCGCACTGCCATGTCTTTCCCGACCTTGTAGCGGTGAAATCGAAGTCTACCGTTTCGGAGTTTTACGACCTACCGATGTACACATCCGGAACAGTACAAAATTTGCAGAAAGAGCGCAGCCGCGTCATTTCCGTGAATAGAACGGATTACAAAATAACCCGCCAGCTGATCTCTTCTCCCGCCGTTACCGCCAGTCAGACCGCAAGCATTAACAGATTTATTGCGAATCTTGTACAGCAGGATGATGCGTTTATTGGCTTCGGAACGCTGCATCCTGAGAACACAAATTATATTGAAATTCTGAGAAGCTTCAGGCAAAACGGGCTAGTCGGACTCAAGCTGCACTCTGATTTTCAACAGTTCAATATTGACGATCCGGATATGTATCCGGTCTATGCAGAAGCCGAAAAGCAGGGGATTCCCATCCTGTTTCATATGGGCGACCGGAAGCTGGATTTTTCGCATCCGCGGAGACTGGCGACGGTATTGCATTGCTTTCCGAACCTGATCGTGACCGCTGCGCACATGGGCGGCTATTCCCACTGGAATGAGGCTTTTGATGTGCTTGCACCGTCAGGACGGCTGTATTTCGACCTTTCCAGCACGGTACAATTTATTGACGGCGATATGCTGAAGCGCTTTCTGGATAAGTTTGGTGAAGAACAGTTTTTCTTCGGCAGCGACTTTCCGATGTGGGACCCGGCGAAAGAACTGGAAAAGCTGCTGTCATTTAACCTTTCGGCAAGCACACTGAAAAAGATCCTGCATGACAATTTCAACCATTATCTTCAAAAAAGAACCTGATTCAGTCAGGTTCTTTTTGTGCTATAGAATTTATCAATAGGTAGTAATCGACTTTACATATTGGACAAATAGGCAAAGTAGGTGTATAATAGATACAGAAACAGACGAGAGAAACTCGATTCTGAATAAAAACACGGAGGTAAGGACTTATGAGTACGAAAAATTGGGTAGAAAGAAAATACTGGAACGAGGCAATTGAGACAATGCCGCGTGAAGAACTGGAAAAGTTCCAGCTCGAAAAGCTGAAGGAGATCATCAAGCATTCCTACGAGAATTCTCCTTATTATAAGAGAACCTGGGATGAAGCAGGTCTGAAGCCGGAGGACATCCAGAGCCTGAAGGATCTGGAGAAGTTCCCGTTCATCAACAAGCTTACCCAGCGTGAAACGCAGGGTGTGGGCAGCTTCCTCGGTGAGCTGGCAGCCGTTCCGGAGGACGATGTGGTATTCATTTCGACCTCGTCCGGCTCGACTGGTGTGCCGACCATGAGCCCGTTTACGAAGGCAGACTTCGACGCCTTCCAGGATACAGAATCCCGCTGGTTCTGGCAGATCGGCATGAGACCGAATGACCGCTATGTTCACGCGCTGAACTTCTCCCTGTATGTCGGCGGTCCCGACGTCATCGGCGCACAGAACCTCGGCGCACTCTGCATCTGGGGAGGTACACTTCCCTCGGAGCGTCTGCTGTATGTCCTGAAAACCTACCAGCCGACTGTGATCTGGACATCCCCGTCCTACGCATGGCAGCTCGGTGAGAAGGCAAAGAAGGCTGGTATCGATCCCAAGACCGATCTGAACATCAAGAAGATCATCGTAGCCGGTGAGCTGGGTGGTTCGATTCCGGCAACCAGAAAGGCAATCGAGGATCTCTGGGGCGCAGAGCTGTATGATTTCTATGGGCTGTCCGACATTTTCGGTGCTTGCGCAGCACACTGCGAATACCATGACGGTCTGCATATCGCAGAGGATCACATCCTTGTGGAGACCGTGGACATTCACACCGGCGAGATCCTGCCGCCCGGCAGCGTCGGTGAGCTGGTTTACACTACACTCCAGAAGAAGGCTCGTCCGCTGATCCGCTTCAGAACCGGCGACATCGGCTACATCGACCAGACACCGTGCAAATGCGGACGCACTCACGGCAGAATCCACATCAATGGACGCAAGGATGACATGTTTATCGTTTCGGCTGTTAATGTATTCCCGTCGGATATTGAGGCAGTTGTGCATGATCTGGACGGCATCACCGGCGAGTATCTGATCCGCATCTTTGAGGAGAATTACACCTGCCGCTATGCCGTTGAGGTTGAGAAAAATGCCGATAATGCGAAGTCTGATGACGAGGTTGCAGCAGAGCTGTCCGCAGCTTTGAAGGCAAGAATCGGCGTCAAGCCCGCAAGAGTCAAGATCCACGCTGACGGCGGTCTGAACACCAGAAGCGAGCACAAGTCCAAGCGTATCATTGATGAGCGCAATCAGGACTATAACATCTGATTATGGTACAAAATCAGGAAAGCTATACTGCCAAGCTCTGCGCATTTGCCAGAGCTTGGCACTCCAATACGGCAAGACAAAAGATTTTCGATGATTTTCTTGCCTACGATCTGATGGGCTGGGAGAGCTATGAGTCGATCAAGCGTCAGATTGCAGCCGATTTCACCAACGGCACAAGGGATGATTTTTCCCGGTTTATCAACCAATACTTTGCCCCGATACCGCTTGCACGTCTGCGCTTCACGGAAAGCCGGCTGCACAAATTTGCGGAAAACGAACCGGTGCAGTATGTGGTCTGCGGTGCGGGTGCGGACAGCTTTTCGTTCCGCAACTCCAATCCAAACATTGAAGTGTTTGAGGTCGATCATCCTGACACGCAGCGCTACAAGCGTGAACGCATCCGCACATTGGAGTGGAATGTTCCGAAGAATGTCCATTTCGTACCGGTCGATTTCGAGAAGGAAACCATGATCGGCGGAATGCTCAATGCGGGATTTTCCACGCAGAAACGCACTTTTTTCAGCATCCTCGGCGTGAGCTATTACCTGACGCTGCCCGTATTCTCCAACACACTCGAGCAGATCGCATCGCTGTCCTCGCTCGGCAGTGTCGTGTCGTTCGATTTTCCGCTGAAGGAGGGCAACTTCCCGCCTCGAGTCGCAGAGTTGGAGCAGATCACAGAGGATCTCGGTGAGTCGATGCGCGGCGGCTTTACCTACGGTGAAATATCGCGTACACTGTATGCGCTGGGGTTCCAGATCGACACCTATTATCCGCCTGAAAAGGTGCAGGAGCACTATTTCAAGGATCGATCCGACGGTATGCGTGCGTGGGAAAATGTCAGTCTGCTGTCAGCAACCTTTACCAATGGAAGAACCTATGAATAAATCGTAATAGAAATAGAAAGAAGTGGGATTTATGAGCCAGTTTGAACATATCAACACCGCCCTGATTCACGGCGGTATTTCCAATGATGCCCGCACCGGCGCAGTCAATGTGCCGATTTACCAGACCTCGACCTACCAGCAGGACGGGCTCGGAAAAATGCGCGGCTATGAGTATTCCCGTACCGGCAACCCGACCAGAGAAGCCCTCGAAGCGCTGATTGCAGAGCTGGAAGAAGGCGTGGCAGGCTTTGCCTTTGCGTCCGGAATGGCGGCAATTACGGCAGTTCTGAGCCTGCTGCATGCAGGTGACAGAGTGCTGATTTCCTCGAATGTATACGGCGGTACCTTCCGTGTGCTTGCCAAGGTGTTCGATCATTTAAACATCAGCTACACCATCGCGGACACAACGGACGCTGCAAAATATGAGGCAGACATCACCGATGACGTGAAGGCAGTTGTCATCGAAAGCCCGGCAAACCCGCTCATGACCGTGACGGATATCCGCGAAATTGCTGATATTTCCCACAAGCACAATCTGCTGGTGATTGTAGATAACACGTTCATGACCCCGTATCTTCAGAAGCCGCTGAAGCTGGGCGCTGATATTGTCGTACATTCGGCAACAAAGTACCTCGGCGGTCACTCTGATGTGGTAGCTGGTCTTGCTGTTGTGAACAGCAAGGAGCTTGCAGAGAAGATTGCGTTTATCCAGAATTCCACAGGCGGCGTACTTCCGCCGTTTGACAGCTTCCTGCTCATCCGCGGCATCAAGACGCTCGGCGTGCGCATGGATCGTCATGTGGCAAATGCACAGCGTGCCGCTGAATTTCTCCAGAATCACAAGGCGGTTAAGAATGTCTATTATCCGGGACTGCCGTCTGATCCGGGATTTGCAGTCAACCAGAAGCAGGCAAAGAACGGCGGTGTCATGATCTCGTTCGAGCTGCATGACAACTATAATATCGAGACGTTCTTCGAGAGCCTGAAGCTTGTGATGCTCGCGGAATCCCTCGGCGGTGTGGAGTCTCTGGTATGCCATCCGTCCACCATGACACATGCATCCATTCCCGCAGACATCCGTGCTAAGGTCGGCATTACGGATGGTCTCATCCGCCTTTCTACCGGCATCGAGGACATCCGCGACATTCTCGCAGACCTCGATCAGGCGATTGCAGCAAGTGAGGTGAAATGATATGGCGCTTTACCGTTCCATGCAGGATCTGATTGGCAATACTCCGCTGGTGCAGTTGCAGCATTTTGACATTCCGGACGGTGTCAGATTATTCGCAAAGCTTGAATTATACAATCCGTCCGGCAGTGTCAAGGACCGGACAGGTCTCTACATGATCCGCGATGCGGAGCGCAGCGGACGGATCCATCCAGGCTCGACCATCGTGCTGGGAACTGCCGGCAATACCGGACTTGGTATCGCATTTGCGGCGCTGAACCGCGGGTATAAGCTGCTGTTCGTCGTACCGACGAAGTTCTCCGCAGAAAAGCAGGCACTCCTCCGCGCCCTTGGAGCGCAGGTCATCAACACGCCCCGCGAGGAGGGGATGCTCGGCGCAGAGCGCAAGGCAGAGGAGCTCACCCGTGAGATCCCCGGTGCAATTACGCTTGACCAATTCAAGAACCAGAGCAACCCGCAGGCGCATTATGAGACAACCGGACGCGAGATCTGGAATGATCTGAACGGCGATGTGCAGTATGTTGTCGCCGGTGCCGGCAGCGGCGGTACAGTATCTGGCATCCTGCGCTATCTGAAAGAGCAGAATCCCCAGGTGCAGGGCGTTTTAGCCGATCCGGAGGGCAGCACCATGGGCGGCGGCGAGCATCACGATTACAACATCGAGGGTATCGGGAATGATTTTATTGCCGATACGATGGACATGTCGCTGATTGACAGTGTGATTAAAGTCAACGATGATGAGGCGTTCTCGCATGTACGGCTGCTTGCCGAGCGCGAGGGCATCATCGCAGGATCTTCTTCGGGAGCAGCGCTGGCGGCATCGCTAAAGCTCGCAAAATCGGGAATCCAGGGCAATATTGTAACAGTATTTCCCGATCGTGGAGACCGGTATTTCAGCACGAAGCTCTTTGCATAAAATGTAAGCGTCTGTCCGATGGGCAGACGCTTTTTGATTGGAGCTATAGACTGAACCAATTACTGATTATCTACTTTACATATTGGACAAATAGGATTTTATGGTGTATAATAGAACCATACCGAAAAGGTACTACAAAAAATAGAGAGGATATGTGATTTATGATGAACAAGAAGAGAATTTATGCAGGTCTGATTTCCGCGTTATTGCTTGCATCCATGACCGGATGCGCAGCCAATACACAGCAGACTGAGAGCACAGCTCCGGCACAGACTGCCGAGGTCACAACGGCTGCCGACGCAGAAGCAGCACCGGCTGATGCAGAGACTGCACCTGCAGAGTCCGAGGCAAACAACAGCGCCGAGCTGGAAAAGACCACGTTTGAGATCGGGCATCTGAATTCCACCGCACACCTGCTGGTGTTTGTGGCAAAGGAGGAGGGCTACTTCGAGGAGGAGGGGCTGACCGTCAATCTGACGCTGTTCTCCAGCGCAGGCGAGCTGGCAACCGGTCTGGAATCCGGCAAGCTGGACGTGGCACTGATCGGCTCCGTTCCGACGCTGACCTTCCTGAGCCAGGGGCATGACCTGACCGTGTTCGGCGGTGCGATGACCAACGGTCACGGCTACGTCATCAAGAAGCAGTTCACCGAGGGCACCGATGCCAAGGGCGTGGAGCTGCTCAAGGGCAGAAATGTTGCCTCTGTCAAGAATTCCGTGCAGGACGCAGAGCTCCAGATTCTGCTCAAGAACGCAGGTCTTGAGATCGGTGAGGGCGAGGACAAGGTGAACATCGTCTACTTCGACAGCCAGAAGGATGCCTATGCAGCACTTGCCAATGCGACAATCGACGCAGCTTCGGTATATTCTCCGTATGCATCCCTTGCGCAGTCGCAGGGCTATGAGATCGTTTACAGATGCTCCGAGGAGGAGGCACTCCAGAACCAGCCGTGCTGCCGTCAGGTCGCATCTGCTGCAACCCTGGCAGCTGCACCGAATACATACACCGCATTTGAGCGTGCGCTTCTGAAGGCATACAAGTTCACGCAGGAGAATCAGGAGAAGACCATTCAGGACGTCAAGCAGTACATTGACATCGACGAGGACTTCATCAAGACCGAGGTTTACGGCGGCTATGGTACATCCAACCCCGACCCCGACAAGCAGGGCACAGCTGCTCTCAAGGACAGCATCGTCGAGCTGGGCTATACTGACGACTTTGATATCGACAGCAAGTTCAATACCGACATTTACAAGAATGCTCTTGAAAGTCTGCTGGCAGAGAATCCCGATGATGCGGTATATCTGGAGCAGAAGAAGCATTTTGATGAGTTTGAGTAAGCGCGTGCTCGCGCAGAGCAGATGTCACCCAATGCCCGCTGACGCGGTCAAGGAGTGACAAAATACTAGAAAAAAGGAGAATGAGATTATGTCAGCAGCAGTTGCATTACAGACATTACCGAAGATTGAGGTCAAGCATCTGACCGTGAATTATGCCGAGAAAAACCGTGAGTTCACCGCACTCCGTGATGTGAACTTTACGGTAGAGGAGGGCGAATTTGTCAGCGTGATCGGTGCATCCGGCTGCGGCAAATCCACGCTCCTGAGCGTTCTCGAGGGTCTGTACAAGCAGGCAGACGGAGAAATTCACATCAGCGGCAAGCCCATTGAAGGCACCGGCAAGGAGCGAGGCGTCGTGTTCCAGCACTATTCGCTGTTTCCGTGGATGACGACGCGAAAGAACATTGCGTTCGGCATCGCGCAGGTTCGCAAGAATCTGACCAAGAAGCAGCGTCTGGAAATTGCAGATACGTTTCTGGAAAAGGTCGGCTTAGGCGAATTCGGCGGCAAATACCCGTCACAGCTCTCGGGCGGCATGCAGCAGCGTGCGGCGATTGCCAGAGCGCTGGCAATGGATACGGAGATTCTGCTGATGGATGAGCCGTTCAGCGCGATCGATGCCAAGAACCGCATCGTGTTGCAGGAGCTCCTCCTGAAGCTCTGGGAGGGTGACGGTACAGAACCGCGTAAATCCGTTGTTTTCGTTACCCACGACATTGACGAGGCAATCCTGCTGTCTGACAAGATTGTCGTTCTGACTGCACATCCCGGCACGGTAGCGGAGATCATCCCTGTGCCGTTCGAGCGTCCGCGTGACCGCAAGACGCTGGTGCAGACACCTGAATATGCAAAGTTCCGCAGCCATCTGCTGCATCTGTTCTATAATGATATCGCTGAGCGTATCGGCGGAGAGGAGGTCGTTCTTTAATGGCAACCGCTGTTGTTACAGCACCCGCAGTCAAAACCAAAGCACCGGCAATTCCCGTTGCTGCGCGGTTTCTGCGTGTGACACATCTCTTGTTTATAATTCTGATCGGGGTGCAGTTCCTGCCCGATCATGCAAGCGTGACCGACGCACACACGTCCTGGCTGATCTGGTTTTCCGTGATCGTGGAAGCCGTGACGCTTGCTATCAGCCCGCTGTTCAAGAAAAAAGAAGGGCTGAATCTGTTCCTGGACATCATCGGATTTATTTACGGATTTCTGATTTTGTGGACGATCCTGACTGCAAAGCTGGCAGTTCTTCCTGCGGCATTATTTCCGCCATTTGGTAAGATTCTGGCGCAGGGTGCAGAGGATGCGCCGAAGATTCTCATCAACATCAAGAGCTCCGTCGGCATCATTTTGC
>ONEQ01000038.1 GCA_900316885.1 uncultured Eubacteriales bacterium
CGATTTCGCGGTGACTGCCGCCGCGAGTCCCGACGCGCCGCCGCCGATGATGAGCAGATCGTATTGCATGACATCACTCCCATTCATACTTGGTCAGATCGCCCTGCGCGGTCATGTCCGGATACCCCCACTGGCGCAGTACCTCGTATGCCGCGATGGCAACGGAATTGGACAGATTCAGGCTGCGCAGGGTCGGGCGCATGGGGATGCGCACCGCTGTTTCCGGATGCTGCACGAGGAGTTCCTCGGGAAGTCCCGCATCCTCGCGTCCGAACATCAGGTAAATATCCCGATCCTGCGGATACATCGCATCGCTGTGACAGTGTCGCGCCTTCGTGGTGAAGTAATAGATCCGGTCATCCGGGTGCTTTTCGAGAAAATCGGACAGTCCGGCATACTCAAAAATTTCCAGCTTATCCCAGTAATCGAGTCCGGCGCGTTTGAGATTCTTGTCCGTGATCTCGAAGCCGTAGGGGCGGATCAGGTGCAGCGTTGCGCCCGTAACCGCGCAGGTGCGGGAAATATTGCCGGTATTCTGCGGAATCTGCGGCTCGCAGAGAACGATGTGGAGCTTTGGCATAATGGGTATCCTTTCCGGGTGATTTGCGGAATCCTGCGGCGATTCCGGGGCATACTAGAGTTGCAGTTCGCTGCAAAGGAGGTGCTCACATGAGCTGGAACGCGATGATAAAGGGCATATCTGTCGGCGCATCAGTCGGTGCGGCGGCGTTTATGCTCGTCAATTCCAAGGACAGGAAAAAGCGCACACTCAAGCGCAAGGCTGGCAAGATGCTCAAGGCTGCGGGGGATGCGCTTTCCGATATGACGGACATTCTGAAATAAAGCAAGCGGGGCGGCTGCGCCCCGCTTTTTTACGGATTGACGGCATTTTTCCGGTAGCCCAGATAGCTCTCCAGAATAATCACCGCTGCCACGGCATCCACGACCGCCTTGCGCTTTTTGCCGCGGGTGTTGGTCGTGTTCAGGTAATTGTGCGCCAGAACCGTCGTGGAACGCTCGTCCCACATCACACATTCCAGCTCCGTCAGCTCGTGCAGACGATCCGCAAATGCCTTGCATTTCTCAGCACGCTCACCGACGGTATTGTTCATATTCTTCGGGTAGCCCACAACGATCAGCTCTGCCTTCTGCTCCTTCGCATGTGCGGCAACCGCCTGGGCGCAGCGCTCGAAATGCTTCTCCTGCACCACCGTCAGGGGCGATGCCAGAAACTCCGCCTTGTCACAGACGGCGAGCCCCGTGCGGGAATCCCCGAAATCCACTGCCATGATCCTCATACACTCACCAAGGCTGCACCGTGCCGACAATGTCACGCACGGAGGCGATGTTCTGCGCATCGAGGAAGGCGTTCATCTCGTCGATGATCTTCACCGGCGCATACGGATCCGTAAAGCACGCCATGCCGACCTGAACGGCAGACGCTCCTGCCTCCATCAGCTCGATGGCATCCTCGCCGGTCGTCACGCCGCCCATGCCGATGATCGGGATGCTGACCGCGTTCGCGACCTGCCATACCATGCGGACCGCTACCGGGAAAATCGCCGGACCCGACAGTCCGCCGACATTGTTATGCAGGATGGGTCTGCGCGTCTTGATGTCGATGCGCATGCCCAGCAGCGTATTGATGAGCGAAACCGCATCCGCGCCCGCAGCTTCCACGGATTTGGCAATATCCGTGATGCTCGTCACGTTCGGGGAGAGCTTCACCACGAGGGGCTTGCGTGTTGCCTTGCGGACGGCAGCAGTCACCTGCTCCGCCATCGCGCACGATGTACCGAATGCCGCACCGCCCTGCTTCACGTTCGGGCAGGAGATGTTCAGCTCGATCATGTGGACGTCGGTTGCATCGAGCTTCGCGGCAACCTCGGCACATTCGTCCGGGGTCGAGCCCGCGATATTCGCGAGGATCACCGTGTCCTTGGTCAGGAGATTCGGCAGCTCGTTGGCAATGAAATAGTCGATGCCCGGGTTCTGGAGTCCCACGGAATTGAGCATACCCGCAGGCGTCTCCGCGATTCTGGGCGCAATATTGCCCGTGCGGCGCTGCCCGGTCGTGCCCTTGGTGGCAATGCCGCCGAGTTTTGAGAGCGGATAGAATTCCTCATATTCGCGTCCGTAGCCGAACACACCGGATGCGGGGATAATGGGGTTTTTGAAGTCCACGCCGCAGATATTCACAGACAGATCAGCCATTACCACTGCACCTCCTCAGCCTTGAACACCGGACCGTTCTTGCAGACGTGCAGGAAACGCTCCTCGCCGTTTTCGTCCTTGGTCCTGCATGCGCAGCCCAGACAGGCGCCCACGCCGCATGCCATGCGCTCCTCAAGGGATACCTCGCAGTATGTACCGGTGCGCATACACAGCGCTGCAACCGCCTTGAGCATCGGCATCGGACCGCAGGCATAGACCGCATCCACGCCCTCGCTCAGAAGCTGCTCAAGCGGCGCGGTCACAAATCCCTTGACCGCACCTGCCGTGCCGTCCTCGGTGCAGCAGATCGTCTGTGCGCCGAGCGCCTCCAGATCCTCCTGTAAAATCACCTGCGGGAAGCTCCGGAAACCGGAAATCGCGGTCGCACGCTCACCATAGTACTTTGCCAGCGGGAGCATGGGCGGCACGCCGATTCCGCCGCCGACCAGCACCACATGCTCCGCATCCTCCTTCAGCGTGAAGCCGTGTCCCAGCGGAGCGATGATGTCCATGAAATCGCCGGTGTTCAGCCCGGCAAGCGCATCCGTGCCCTTGCCGCGCACGGCGAATACCAGACGCAGGGTGCCGTTTTCGGCGTCGATGCCCGCGATCGAGATCGGGCGGCGCAGACCGAAGCCCTTCGGCAGGATGTGGACAAATTGTCCCGGCTGCGCAATCGCTGCGATCTCCGGGCAGCTCAGCGTAAAGCTGAACACATCCTGTGCAAGAGCCCGCTTTTCCACAATTCTACAGGAACTCTGTGTGTATTTCATAGCGTCCTCCTTAATCCTCATCCTCATTTATGAGCGTCTCACGCTCCTTGAGCTTGCTGTTTGCCTTTCCCACCTCGGATGCATACTCCGGATCCACGTCGCTGAGCTTCAGCACATCCGGCACGCACTCGCGGGTATAGCTCGGGTACCATCTTCCGCCGTAGCACAGGAGAATGACCTCCTCACCCTCGACCTCATGACCGCTTGTCTCACCGACGAACTTGAACGCATCCCGCTTCGAGCCCTTCTCGAACTCCATGTGAAGCGTGTTGATGAAGGACGTCAGCTCATCTTTTTCCATGATATGCGTCTCACCGGGCTCAATCGTCCATTGCTCGCCCTCCTCACCGAAGGCGCTCATGGCACTCTGGTAGCTGTTGAAGTTCGCCATGACCATCTTCTGGAAATTCTCCGGGTTGGTGCGGGTCAGATAGCTCTTGTAGTCTGCCTCCTGCCGGACATTGAACCAGTTTTTCAGGAACTTGGAGGGGACATTCTTCGCGTTGGCGGTCTCCTCCTCGTTGAACAGGGCGCAGAATCCCTCGACATCCTGCGTATCCACCGCCTTCAGGTATGCCTGATATGCCTGATCCGCAGAGTCAAAGCCCTTTACCTCCACCGGGGGGGTGAAGGTCATCGGCTGGGTTTCCGTCGCGGCTGCCGTCGTAGCAGGCTCTGTGCTTTCGGTCGGGACGCTGAAATCCACCTTGGGGTGGCGGGAGCATCCGGTCAGTATCGCGCCGAGTACCAGAATACCGGCGATCAGTTTCGGGTGTCTCAAAACAAATCCTCCTGCTTAAATCTTGGTGATATCTACCAGATCCACATCGTCCATCGACCTGCCGGACAGCAGGACGTTGGCGAGGGCGTTCGCCGTATCGACGGCGGTCAGCGAGCAGATCGAACGCTCGATGGACTTGCGGCGCATCTTCACGGAGTCACGCGCCGGCATTCTGCCCTTTGCCGAGGTGGAGATCATATAGTGGATCCTGCCGCTTTCCAGAAGGTCAATGGTGTTAGGGGAGCCTTCCGAGATCTTGCGGACAGTATTGGTGGCAATCATGTTGCGGTTGAGGTAGCTTGCGGTGCCGCTGGTGGCGTAGAGGTCGAAGCCCATGCGGGAGAATTTATCCGCAATCGGCACGATCTCGCGCTTTTCGGAATCGCGCACGGAGATCAGCACGCCTCCCTCCTTTTTAAGGTCATAGCCGGCGGCAACCAGTCCCTTGAGGAGTGCATCCTCGAAGGTGTGTCCGATACCGAGGCACTCGCCAGTAGACTTCATCTCCGGTCCGAGCATCGTGTCCACGTCCTGGAGCTTCTCGAAGCTGAACACCGGCACCTTGACGGCAACATAGTCGCCCTCCGGGAAGAGTCCCGACTCGTAGCCGAGCTCCTTCAGCGTTGCGCCGAACAGGATTTTCGTCGCAATATCGACCATCGGGATGCCGGTGACCTTGGAGATATAGGGCACGGTTCTCGACGATCTGGGATTCACCTCAATGACATAAACCTCGCCGCGATAGACCACATACTGGATATTCACCAGACCCTTGACGTGCAGTGCCAGTGCCAGACGGCGGGTGTATTCGATGATGGTTTCACGAACTTTCTGCGACAGATTCTGCGCCGGATACACAGAGATGGAGTCACCGGAATGCACGCCGGCACGCTCGATATGCTCCATGATGCCGGGGATCAGGAAGTCCTCGCCGTCGCAGATCGCATCGACCTCGACCTCGGTGCCCATCATATACTTGTCGATGAGAACCGGGTTCTCGATCATGTGGGACGTGATGATGTCCATATATTCCACAACATCCTGATCGGAGTGTGCAATAATCATATTCTGACCGCCCAGCACATAGGACGGGCGCAGGAGCACCGGATAGCCGAGCTTGTCGGCAACCTTGACCGCCTCCTTGGTTGTCATGACCGTGAAGCCCTCCGGGCGCGGGATGCCGCACTGCTCGAGCAGCTCGTCAAAGCGCTCTCTGTCCTCTGCCGCATCAATATTATCTGCGGACGTACCGAGGATATTCACGCCGGAATCCGCCAGATGGCGGGTCAGCTTGATCGCCGTCTGACCGCCGAACTGCACGACAACGCCATAGGGCTTTTCCGTCTCGATGATGTTGTCCACATCCTCGGGGGTCAGCGGGTCGAAATACAGGCGGTCGCCGGTGTCGAAGTCGGTGGAGACCGTCTCCGGGTTGTTGTTGCAGATCACAGCCTCGTAGCCGAGCTGTTTCAGCGTCCAGACGCAGTGAACCGAGCAGTAGTCAAACTCGATGCCCTGACCGATTCTGATGGGTCCGGAACCGAATACGATGACCTTCTTTCTGCCCTTGTCGGTGCGCTCCATGAACTGCTTTGCCTCGTTCTCCTCGTCGTAGGTCGAGTAGAAATACGGCGTTTCCGCCTTGAACTCGCCCGCGCAGGTGTCTACCATCTTGTAGACGGCATGCTGGTGAATGGGGCATTTCTGACCGGACATGCGCTCAATCGTGCTGTCCAGATAGCCGTACTGCTTGGCGATGCGGTACTTGTCCTCGGTGAGCTCCCCTTCCGCGAGCCAGTTCTCCAGCTCGACCAGATTCAGGAGTTTCTCTAAGAACCACTCGTCAATCAGCGTGATTTCGTGGATCTTCTCGATGGAGACACCCTTTTTCAGGAGTGCAAATACCTCGAAGGAACGCTCGTCCTCGACGCCCTTCTTGACGTGCTCCAGAAGCTCCTCGACGGACATTTCCTCGAATTTCTTCATGTTCATGGAATCCACGCCGAGCTCGGTCGAGCGGACAGCCTTCATCATTGCCTGCTCGAAGCTCGTGCCGATTGCCATGACCTCGCCGGTCGCCTTCATCTGCGTGCCGAGGGTGCGCTTGGCGTATACGAACTTATCAAATGCCCATTTCGGGAACTTAATGACAACGTAGTCCAGCGCCGGCTCAAAGCAGGCATAGGTCTTGCCGGTGACGGCGTTGATGATCTCGTCGAGCGTGTAGCCGATGGCGATTCTGGTCGCAACCTTCGCGATCGGGTAGCCCGTTGCCTTGGATGCCAGTGCTGACGAACGCGATACTCTGGGGTTGACCTCAATGACCGCATACTTCATGCTCTCCGGATGCAGCGCAAACTGGCAGTTGCAGCCGCCCTCGACCTTCAGCTCGGAGATGATGTTGAGGGACGCGGTGCGGAGCATCTGGTATTCGCGGTCAGACAGGGTGACCGCCGGTGCGATAACGATGGAATCGCCCGTGTGAACGCCGACGGGGTCGAAGTTCTCCATCGAGCAGACGGTAATCACATTGCCCTTGGAGTCGCGGATCACCTCGAACTCGATCTCCTTCCAGCCGGAGATGCACTTTTCCACAAGGATCTGTGTGATCGGGGAAAGCCGCAGACCGTTGGTCGCGATGTCGCGGAGCTCCTCCTCATTGTTGGCGATACCGCCGCCGGTGCCGCCGAGGGTGAATGCCGGACGCACGATCACCGGATAGTCAATGACCTTGGCGAAATCCACCGCATCCTCCACGGTTTCCACAACCTTGGACGGGATGCACGGCTCACCGATCTTCTCCATGGTGTCCTTGAATGCCTGACGATCCTCCGCCTTGTGGATGGTCTCGGGATTTGCGCCGAGGAGCTTGACATTGTGGCTTTCGAGGAAGCCCTCCGCAGCAAGCTGCATGGAGAGCGTCAGACCCGTCTGTCCGCCGAGGGTGGACAGCACGCTGTCGGGCTTTTCGATCTCAATGACGCGCTTGACGGTATCGAGTGTCAGCGGCTCGATGTAGATATGGTCAGCCATCGCCTTGTCGGTCATGATGGTCGCAGGGTTGGAGTTGATGAGCACGACCTCCAGCCCCTCCTGCTTGAGGGCGCGGCACGCCTGCGCACCTGCATAGTCGAACTCCGCCGCCTGACCGATAACGATCGGACCGGAGCCGATAACCAGAACTTTCTTAATATCACTGCGAAGCGGCATTTATTGTTCCTCCTTATAAGCATCCATACGGCTGGCAAATTCGTCAAACAGATACGCAGTATCCAGAGGACCGCCGTGGGCTTCGGGATGGAACTGCACCGTGAAGGCATTCACCGCCGTGTAGCGGATGCCCTCGCAGCTCTTGTCGTTCGCGTTGATGTGGGAAACCGCGCCCACTGCCGGGTCGAGCGTAGCGCCGACAACGGCATAGCCGTGATTCTGGGAGGTGACATAGGTCTTGCCGGACACCAGATCAATGACGGGCTGGTTCGCGCCGCGGTGACCGTAGTGGAGCTTCTCGGTTTTCGCACCCATGGCAAGCGCCATGAGCTGGTGACCGAGACAGATGCCGAAGATCGGAATGCCAAGGCTTGCGATGGATTTCAGGTTCTCGATGACCTCGACATTTTCCGCCGGGTCTCCGGGGCCGTTGGACAGCATGATACCGTCCGGGTTCAGCGCCTTGATTTCGTCTGCGGTGGTGGCTGCCGGCACGACAATGACCTCGCAGCCGCGGTTCATCAGGGACTTGCGGATATAGCGCTTATAGCCGAAATCCAGCAGAACGACGCGGTATTTTACCGTTTCGGGGGTATAGGTGTGCATCTCAGGACCCGTGACGGTCTTGACCGCATCCTTAATGGTGTACGCCCGGATCTGTGTCAGGAGCTCGTCCATTTTGCCGGCGGGATCCTCGGTCGTGATGGCACCGTTCATGACACCCGCCTCACGCAGGGAGCGCGTCAGGCGGCGCGTATCAATGCCGCACAGTCCGATGATATGATGGCGCTTCAGGAAGTGGTCGATGCTGTCCTCAGACCGGAAATTGGAGGGCGCATTGCACCACTCACGCACGATATATCCCGAAACATACGACTGCGTGGACTCGAAATCCTGCGAATTGACGCCGTAATTGCCGATCAGCGGGAAGGTCTGGGTCACGATCTGCCCATAATAGGAGGGGTCGGTCAGCGTCTCCTGATACCCGGTCATGCCGGTCGTGAACACGACCTCTCCGATCACCGTTCCCGTTTCTCCGAAGCTGCGCCCGCGGAACACCTGTCCGTCCGCAAGCACCAGCCATGCCGGACTTCCCGTTTTGATGAGTGCCATAAACTTACATCCTTTCGCGTGCCATGTTTTCGCCCTTTCGGGCGATTAGGGGGCTTTGCCCCCCTGACCCCCGGCAGGGGCTGTCCGCCCCTGCACTCGCATCTTATTTCATCTTTACAAACTGCGTAATATCGTCTCTCATGCGGATTGCCTCACGTCTGGCTGCCTTTGCAAAATCGTGCTCGTCGCAGCCCTCCTTCTGGTATGCGCACATGATGGCGCGTGAAGAGTTCACGATGCCGCCGAGTCCGTTTGCATCAAATGCCGCAGCCACGCCCTCGGCACCGCCGCCCTGCGCACCGTAGCCCGGTACGAGGAAGAACGTGTGCGGGAGTCTTTCGCGGAGCTCCTTGAGCTGAGCCGGATATGTTGCGCCGACAACCGCACCGACTGCGGAATAGCCGTATTTCCCGACTGTATCCGCGCCCCACTTCTCGCAGAGATCGCCCATTCTCGCATACAGCGGTACGCCGTCCATGAGCTGATCCTGAAGCTCACCGGAGGACGGATTCGAGGTCTTGACGAGGACGAAAATGCCCTTGTCTCGGCTCTTGCAGGCATCCAGCAAGGGATTGATCCCGTCCGAGCCTAAGTAGCCGTTGACCGTCAGCGCATCCGCGCCGAACGGCTCCAGCTCATTCTCACCGACCATGACCGTGCCGAGATGGGCAGCAGTATACGCCGTCATGGTCGCGCCGATGTCGTTGCGCTTGCCGTCGGTGATAACGAACATGCCCTTGCTCTTGGCATAGCGGATGGTATCCTCCAGCGTCTTGACGCCGCTCCAGCCGTACATTTCGTAGTATGCCGCCTGCGGCTTGATCGCGGGCACGATGTCGCAGATCTCGTTGATAATCGCCTTGTTATAGGCAAAAATCGCTCTTGCTGCGGCTTGCAGAGAGCAGCCGTCCTCCTCCTGGAAGCGCTTGCGCAGGAATTCCGGCACATAGTCCAGCTTCGGGTCGAGTCCGACAACAGACGGGTTGCCGGTTTCCTTGATTTTCTCGATCAGTCTGTCAAAGCCCATAGTGATCTTCTCCTTATTCCGGGGATTCCCCGTTATTTATCCTCAAATCGGATCTGTCCGTCGGTGATCGTCATTTTCACCTTGCCGGTCAGTTCCATGCCGCGGAATGCGGTATTATGCGACTTGCTGTGCAGCTTATCCGGATCGACCGTCCACTTCTGCTCCGTATCGACCAGAATCAGATTCGCGCCCGCACCGACCTTGATCGTCTCCGGTGCAAGCCCCAGAATCTCACGCGGGCGGACACTCATCCGCTTCACGATGTCCTGCAAGGTCGCCTTTTTCGTGTGGTAGAGCGCTGTCAGGGTCGCCGCAAGGGAGGTCTCCAGCCCCACAATGCCGTTCGGGGCAAGCTCGAAGTTCATCTTCTCCTCCGGGGAATGCGGCGCATGGTCGGTCACGATGCAGTCGATCGTCCCGTCAAGCACGGCGGCTTCGATCGCGGCGCGGTCGGCTTCCTCACGCAGCGGCGGGTTCATACGGTCGTTCGCATCCCGGCTGCGGAGCTTTTCGTGGGTCAGCATGAAGTAATGCGGCGCGGTCTCGCATGTCACCTGCACGCCCAGACGCTTTGCCTCGCGGATGATGTCCACGCACCCCTTGGTGCTCACATGGCAGATGTGAATCCGTCCGCCCACAGCGCTGGCGAGAATGATCTCGCGTGCCGTGATGTAGTCCTCGGAGGCGCGGTCCATGCCTTTGACGCCGAGCTCCTCGGAAACGGTGCCCTTGTGCATGATGCCGCCGTTAATGATGTCCAGATCCTCGCAGTGGGAGCAGACAAGCATCCCCATTCTGCTGGCTTTTTCGATTGCCTGACGCATGAGCTCGGCATTCTTGACGGGTCTGCCGTCATCAGAGAGTGCCGCAGCACCGGCACCTCGCAGCGCCTCGAAATCGGTCAGCGCACCGCCGTCCATGCCCTGCGTGATGCAGGCAACGGGATAAACCGAAACGCCCGTATCCTTCGCCTTATCGAGCTCATAGCGGATGAGCTCCGGGGAATCGATGGGGGGCTTGGTATTGGGCATAGTCAGCACACCCGTCACGCCGCCGGCAAGTGCCGCCCTGCAGCCGGTGCGGATGTCCTCCTTGTGGGTCTGACCGGGGTCGCGGAAATGGACGTGCATGTCGAACAGTCCCGGCATGGCGGTCAGTCCCGTCGCGTCGATCACGCGGTCGCCCTTGCCGTCGCAAATTTCGACCACATCCGTACCCATACGGGTAATCTTCCCGTCCACGATGAGAATATCCGTGATCTGATCCGTATCTGCGGTCACGGCACGGACATTCTTGATGAGCAGCTTCATGACGCTCACTCCTTTCGGTTGTACTATCCCGCAGGCTCCGCCCAAAATAATAGGCACTTATCCATCGAATGACAGATAAGCGCCCTTGCTTCCCACTTTACACTGTTATGCAGTCTGCACGTTACACGATCAAGCGCTTCATCCGCCTTGCGGGACTGGTTTTATGACTTCATCCTTTCTATTATAGCACAGAACGTGATACAATGCAAGTGTTTTTTCGATTTTTGCCGAATAGGTCAGAATTTCCTGCATTTTGCGAAGTATTTCATCGCATCAGCCGGTCAGTCCCCGGCAGGTGATCGTCCCGTCATGCTCCACATCCAGCACGATGCGGTGCCCCTTGAAGTAATCGGGGATGCAGAACACATAGAGCTCGGCGCTCTGGTTCTCGCGCCCGCCCGTCAGGTCGATGACAATGCTCTCCATGCGCAGGCTTGACCGGAATACCTTCTCCTTCAGCGGTACGGTGACCTCGTTGCCGTCGTCGAGGGTATAATTGCGGGTCTCGCCCTCCTCCAGATCATCGTCGCCGGTGATCCAGTCCTCCGCAAGGCTCAGCATGCCGTCCTTAGTGAGAATGTCCGCGATCAGTGCGCGGTTCTGCACGATAAAGTCGATCTGCTCGTTGATCGCGTCGATGTAGCGCAGCACCTGCTCGCGCTTCCCGCGCTCGTCGTTGAACATCAGTCCCACCTCAATCACGCGGTCAGTCCAGATGGTCGTTTTTCCCTTCATCGAGAACACATCGTCCTCACGAAAATCATGATACTCCATTGCCATAGTCAAGCCTCCAATCTGATAAAATTGTATGTCAGCGGGTTTATTCCGCCGCAGCCTGGGGTTCTGCGGGCTTCCCGAAATTGAGCTGATAGCCGTTGACCTTGACCTCCGGATCCTCCAACGAAATCATCAGATAACGCTTGCCGTCGATCTCCTTCGCCATGATCTTATCGGTCGCATCGCCGGAGATGCTGACCGTCACGCCGTTGGACGTGAGGGTCGTCTTGGAATCGGTCAGGTTCGATGCGATGAAGTAGTTGCCCTCGGTGTTCTCCTGGTAGAGCTTCTGGGCAGCCTCCGCCTTCTCCTGCGTCACGCCGGAATCGAGCAGCACATCGCGCACGAAAATATCGCTGACCACCGGCGGCTCCGGTTCGGTCGCGAAGGTCTTGGCATAATCCGCGATCTTCTCGTTCACGCTCGCGATCACGTTCAGGTTGAGCTCCTCGCCGCACGCCTTGTCGAGAATGGCGCGGAAGGTCTCCTTTTCCTCATCGGCAGAGAGGGTGAAATGGCAGCCGAGCACGTCCTCGATGATGGACACGTTCGGATCCTTCGCCTTCTTCGCGAAATACATCACATGGTTGACATCCGGTCCGCGCCCGGTGAAGGTCGGGAACAGGAAGCCGTCCGTCGGCGCATCGGCCACCACGCGGTCAAAATGCGTCTTGCGGATGATATTGTTCTCCTCCTCGTCGTAGATCAGACCGTCCACGCGGGATTCCACGGGGCAGACGGCGCCGATCAGGAAGTTGAAATCGCGGCTGTCGTATTTGTTCTTCTCACCGAACTTGTTCTTCTCGAACACGTTATAGGTACACTGTGCGATAAACAGGGCATAGGGCAGTGTGTATTCCATCTTCTCCTTGACATGCGCGACGAATTTGGCTGTCTGCTCCTCGTCGTCCACGCCCTTTTCGAGCATCTGCCAGAGCAGATTCTGCGGCTGATCCTCCTCATAGACCTCATTCGGGAATTCATACTCCACCAGTGCCTTGCCCAGCGTGCCCTTGAGCACCTTGGCAAACGTCGTGTAGAGGACGCTCATCTCCTCCTCCGGAATCTCCGCGAAGCTGCGGATGCTTTCGCAGCGAAGCGTTTTTTCCGAGTCAATGAAGGTCGAATACACCCGCTTGATGACCATCAGATCATCGGCAGGCAGAAAATGCTTTTTCAATTCTGCAAGGTCTTTTTTATTCATGGATCCTGTCTCCTTCTTGATATTCTGATTAAATTATACCATATTATACTATGCAAGTCTATGTATCCCGCCGAAAGTTTACATATTATTCATAATTCTCCCGCTCCGGGGTGAGGACTTGCAGGGCTGACGCCCCCACATCACACAAAAAGCTCCGCCCGGAAATCGGGCGGAGCTTGGGGTTACGGCATTACTGCTGCTGGTCGAGGTCTACAAACTGTACCTGACCGAACGGGGTCTTGCCGGAACGGTTGGTCATATCCTTCAGCGCGGTGATGATCGCGGTGGACAGATCGGAGCTCTTCTTCACGAGGGCTACCTTGTATGCCACGTTTACCACACCGCTCGGAGTCTCCTGCGGCTTGATGAGCTCGCCGTGAGCCTCGTTGATCTGACGGTAAACCTGATTGTAGGATGCGGTGGAATCCTCTTCCTTCTGCATCGCAACGACAAACTCATCAGAACCGGTACGGTATACGGTACCGCCCTGGAATGCGTTCGACAGTGCCTGTGCGGTATTCACGAGCACGGTATCACCGGCATCGTTGCCGAAGGTCGAGTTGATCACGCTGAGGTCAGCGATGTTGAACATTGCGAAGTAGCACGGACGATCCGCACTGGTTTTGACCTTATCAAGATCCATGGACAGCGATACACGGTTGCTGACATCGGTCAGAATATCGTGGAACATCGCGGTACTCAGAGACTCCTTGGTCTTCTCGGTCTTGACGATCTGCTTGTTCAGCTTGCGGTTGATCGCTTCCTGACGGGCATTGATGATACCGAAGATGACTACCAGACCCAGGATCAGGATACCGAAGATCGCCACGAAGACTCTCATCTGGTTGGTCATTGCGTAAACCTCGGTCTTCGGTGCGTTCAGCAGGAGTACCCAGCCGCGGTTCTGCATGAAGGAATAGGTTGCAATCTGCTTGACGCCGTTCTCGATGAACTCAAAGCTGCCGGTCTTATCCAGGTTGCCGCCCTTCAGACCCTCGCTGACGTTCATGATGCTCGGATCGGTAACCTCTGTTGCAACGAGAGACGGATCGTTGATGAAGATGAACTTGTTGTCGGCGGTGTTGACCATGTAGTAGGAGGAATCCTCGATGCCGCGGATGGTCAGGTTGTTCAGGGTGTCAACCAGACCCTCGGTAAAGATACCAAGACCTACCAGACCAACCGGCTTGCCCTTGTAGTAAACAGCCTTGTACATGGACAGGATCTGCTGACCGGATGCCGGGGAGATGATGATACCGGTATCATACACGCCGTCGCCTGCCTCGATCAGGGAGTTGCGGAGTGCTTCCAGCGGCGCCTTATCCTTACGGGTGGTCATGCCGACAACGGGTTCATTGGTATGCGTCATAACCAGCGTATCCCATGTACCAATCCACACACCCTCGAGGTTGTCGATATCCTTACCGAAATCTACGGTAAATGCCTGTGCATCCTTCCAGATCTGCTGTGCTTCGGGGGATGCGCTGTTTCTGGTATCCTTGTTGGCAAGGAGCTTGAGCTGCTCACCCGGTGATCGTCGCCATGTTGTCCAGCGCATTCTGACGGGACAGCGAGCTGACAACCTTGGTAATCAGGATAACCAGCAGCGCCATGACAATCAGCTGAACAATCAGGATGATGGTAATGTTGGAGATTTTCTTTTCGTTTGGCATTTTAGCTTTACTCATAGCAGTTCTTCCTTTCTATCATGTATTGTGATGCAATGATTATTTCTTGTTGAATAATCTGCCGAACAGTCCCTTCGTTTCCTGCTCGTCCTCGTCCTCATCCTCGTCTGCAACCTGCATCAGGTCACCGACACGGTTCTTGAGATATTCCGCATTGGAATTCTTCGCCTTGGCGTTGCCGGATGCCAGCGGAGCGCCTACATAGCGTCCCTGTCCTGCCGGCGCCCCGCCGTAGGGCTGGCTCATCTGAGAGCTTTGCGTGTAAACGGATCCTGCCGGGACTGCCGCATTATAGGGCATGCTGCCCGCACCGTACACCGATCCCTGCACGGGAACGCTGCCGTAGGGCATAGCACCTGGCGCTCCGTAGGCCGATCCGTTGGGAACCGCGCCGTTATACGGCATACTGCCGTTAAAGGGCATACTGCCCACGGGCGCTGCGCCTGCATACGGATTCGGCATCGGCTTGCCGATCTCGCTGAGTGGGATATTCCGATCAGGAAGTACCACCTGACATTTTGCGTTTTCCGGATTGTGCTGGATCATGTACTGGATGCATCCGTTGCACGGCAGCATCGGGCGCCGTGACATCAGATTGCACATCAGCAGAGATTCTGCAACGGTATCCCCCGCCGCATGCATCTGCTGCATGGCAACGATCTCCGCATGGATGTTCATCGGCTGACCGTTTCGCGTTTCCACACGGCTGATACCGACATACACCTTCTGGGACGCTGCGCAGATCACGCAAACGGTATCCTCTGGCGAAATATAGGCACCGCTCTGCTGCTGCCGCATTGCTGCTTCCTGTACAATATTGAACATGGCTTCGTACATCATGTTCGGGTTCCCCCCTTCGTGATATGTTTGCTGTAACTGCCCGGTTCTCCGTCCGGGCGATCAGGATCATGATGGTTCGTTTGGTCTCAGTCTTTTGTTTCGTCCTTTATCATGGCATTCTGTCCGGATGCAGACGATAGTACAGCGCTTTGTCCTCATACATCCGTTCATCCGCCAGCCGCATTGCCCTGCGGATGTCCGTTCCGTCCGCATCAAAGGCACTTCCGACCGCAAAGCTCACAGTCCCGCTGACGGACTGTCTGCGGAGCCGGTCTACACGCCGATCCAGCTCTGCCTCGGAAATATCGACTGCCAGAATCATAAATTCGTCGCCGCCTGAGCGGTAAATCTCGTTTCCGACGAATATTTTCTGTAGAATCAGTGCCGCGTTCTTGAGCAGGAGATCACCTGAATAGTGTCCCTCGCGCTCGTTGAGCTGCTTGAGCCCGTTGAGATCGGCAAACACGATACCGAACGGACGGGATGCCCGTTCCGCTGTGGGATCGAGCTGCAGCACGCGGTTGTTCATGGCGTTCCGGTTGAAGATTCCTGTCAGAAGATCGATCGAACTGAGTGTCTCCAGCCGGCTGACGAGCTGATGATTCGCAATCTCCGATGCCAGGAAGAAGCACGTCAGCTCCAGGGTTTCCTTGATACGCACCGCATCCTTGACCTCGAAATTCGTTGCCCAGATATAGCCGAGCAGTTCCCCGTTATAGCGCAGTGGGAACAGCACCAGACTCTCCACGGCGGACACGATGCTCAATCCATCGTGCCAGTCCGGGTAACGCTGGCGGAGTGCCGCCCAGTCGTGCTTATCCTTGATGATGAGGCAGCTGCTGCCGCCGATTGCGGTCTCCCATTGCTCTGCAACCTCAAAGAAGTCGGGACCGACGATCTGCCGCATCGGGCGGAGCTTGTCGTCGTCGATCAGATCCTCGCACAGTACCTTACAGATCCGGCGGTTGAAGTCCGTCAGCATGATGACACACTGCATCGCACCGCAGATCGAGCGGATGTCGCAGATGACCTCATCCATGGTTTTCTGGAAGTCCTTGGTGCCGCGCAGCTTGACGCAGGTCGCAAGCACATCGGCGGACGTCTCATAGGAAAGATCCGCCATTCTCGCGGAATCCGGCTCCTTGGTGATGATCTGCGAATAGGTGCAGTAGTACACGTTGGGCTGATCGGATTTCAGCGGGAAGAAGTACAGATCCATCCAGAAATCAAACCGTTCGGGCTTGACGAAGGTATGCAGCGGACGCTGCTTGACAGCGCACTCGTACACATATGTCTCGAAGTTCAGGTCTTGCGGAATATAGTCTGTATAGGGTGTATCAGGAATGAACCGCCTGGGTTTCCAGCCGCCGCTCTCGCTGATGAGATGCGGTCGCTCGATCGATGCCACATAAGGCGCATTGCCTGCTACAATTCTGATATTGCCGTAGTTGTCGTCCGGAAACACCTCGACGGACATGACGCAGGTCATGGTGACAAAATGCTCCGAAAACGCAGTCAAGTTCTGTATTTCCATGATTGATAGTTCCTTTCGCGGCAACCGGGCAGCGGCATAGTATGATGACAGTCCCTCCGGATTCGACTCCGAAGGGACCGGCTATTACGCTTCTTTCGTAATCACCGCCAGCTTGCTTCCGCAGAACGGGCAGAACTGAATCGCCATGTCCTTATGTGCAGCGATCAGGAAATCGGAATCCTTAAAATGATACATCAAAGGCTCGCTCTTGGTATCCTCCTCAATCAGAGGATCAAACGCCTCTTCCGGCTCGGGCTCCGGCTCGGGCTCTGCCTCCGGCTCCGGATCGCCGCCGAAACCGAACAGCTTTTCGAGGTCATCCATCGTGCTGTTCATCGATTCCACAGCATCCTTGGGCTCCTCGGAAGATTCCTCCTCCTCTGCTGCCTGCTCGGCAGCTTCTGCTTTTTCGCGCTCGGCTCTCGCCTTCGCCTTCTGCTCCTCATACGCCTCTGCGATCAGCGAGCTAAGCGGCTGACCGGAGCGCATCCATTGCATGTCATCATCACTGGGTACGGGAAGACGCGAGCACATCTGGCATCCTACCCCGCTTCTGTCGAGAATTCTCATGTTACCACCTACTTAATTATTCAATGTAATAGCTGCTTTGTTCTGCTGTTTCCTCTGCTTCTGTAACAGTCTGCTTCAGATTCTCAGACATTTCTGCAAGCGCGTCGATCGCCATGGAGAGATTCATGATCTGCTCGTTAATGTTTTCGGAGCGCTCCTCAACATCCTTTGCAACCTCAAGATAACTCTGGGTCATGGTGCCGATAGCGGCTACGAACTGCTGCATCTTGGCGAAATCCTCGGGTGTCAGGGTCTCTGCCTTCTTGTCTTTATAGTAGTTCAGACAGGATGCACTGAACTTCTGAAGTCTGGCAATGTTGTTGCCCAGTTCCTGTGCCTTGCTGCTGATATCATTGGTCGATGAAACGATGGCATTCTGTCCCTCGTTCATCTCCTCACTGATCGCATTGATCTTGCTGACCTCATCGACCGTGGTGTCGTATACATCGCGGATACGGGTGTAGCTCTTCTTCAGGCTGGTCTTGAGGTAATACGAGCAGTTCTCACGCACATTCATGCCGCGGTAGATCGCGCACGCCATATCATGGCAGGTCTTGTAGCCGCACGCGGTGCAGTTGATATTCTGGGACTGTGCGTCGTCCTTGTGCATCGAATGGAAGATGCGCTTGTAATCCTCGACCGTCGGTGCCACGAAGCTGACACGGGAGTCGTGGTAATTGGTCATAAAGTCGTTGAGATACAGCGACTTGTCGAACTCCTTGAAACGCTTCATCTTGCCGAGACCCAGCAGACCTGATCCCTGCGTCTCACGGACACTTTGCGCTTCCAGGCTGTCCATCGTGCTCTCAATTTCCATCAGGTTTGCAATCGTAGAAGCCACCGCGGGACCCTCGTTGCAGCCGAACTGGCAGTTAAGAACGTCCAGCAGATCGGGTTTCTTGCGATCCTCAGTCTGATAGTAACGCTCCAGTCTGTCATACAGGGTCTGCGGACCCTCTGCGGTACGGATGACCAGCTCCTTGTTCAGCATGAGCATGGTTTCTTTCAGACCGCCGGGCATCGGGTACAGTTTGCCAATCGAACCCTCAATTGCCTCATCGAACTCAAACTCCTGTGATGCATCCCAGCGGATGCCCTTGGAATTGGCATATTCCTCGATGCGCTTGAAGGTAACATTATAATCGTACAGTCTCTCGCGCTCCGCCTCGCTGGTCTTGGCGATACACGATGAGAACAGGAACATACAGTCCTTGTTGTTCTTGTACTTGCGGAGATATGCCGCCATGCAGCCGGCAGGGCTGAGGACGGGAGACAGATGGGAGATGAGCTCCGGACGGTACATCTGGATGTAGTTGACAACTGCCGGACACGGCTGGCTGACAAGCTTGGCACCCGGATTCTCCTCCAGATACTTATTATGCATGTATGTGCAGATATCTGCACCGAATGCGACATCATAGATCTTGACATTGCTGTTGTTATTGCGGATCCAGTTCATCAGGACACGCCACTTGCTCTTCGGAAAGCTGACGCGGATAGACGGCGACGTGATGATGACCATCGGCTTCTTCGCCTCAAAGAGCTTGGCAAACTCATCAATATCATCGATATAATTTCTTGCACCGTGCTGGCACGCCTTCACGCATTCGCCGCAGTTGATGCACAAACTCGGATCAATTGTTGTAACAAATTCATCCTTGGAGTCTTCCTTCAATCTTGTCTTATTGGCTTGCACAGGACATGCGCGGACACAGGAATTACAGCCAACACACTTATTTTCATCTACAGTAACGATCTGCCGCATATATTCATACTCCTTTACCATTGGTTTCCGTGCATCACAGAACAGGCATTGCTCCGCCGGATGAACGGTGTTACAGACACCTTTCACAAACCCCTTCGCGGTAATCTGTATCATAATTATATCATTTCACCAGAAAAAAGTCAACGTCTTGTATTAGCGGAACCGAAAATTTGTGCATCATGCTATGGAATGAGGAAAACTTTTGTAAAAACCAACAACATCCTTTTGACATTAATCGTTTTCCCTGACCTTTCCTCTATTTTTGATTTGCTCCGAAACCCCTTACAAAGCGTACAAATCCCATGGATTTCCGCCAATTTTGACCCATTTTCAGGACTCATAGTAATCAATCGCAGTAATATTACAATCCGTATTCCATACTCAAAAACGTTTTACATTTAAGTCATAATTTTGACATAATTATAATTGATGCTAAAATATCGGAATGTAGTCTATCAAAAAAATTTGATATACTGACTACCGGAATGATAGACTGATTCACACCTTTGCTACATCATCCCCGGATGCCGGCACGGGATGCGCTTCAAGATAGCGGTCCATCACCTCCGCCGCCGTCCGCACAAACCGGATGCAGGGGCGTACCTTATAATATTGCTCCGTGCGCTTTTCGGGTGTGGGTGTACTGGTCACACGCAGTCCCTTGAGGAGCTCGCGGCACACAATTGTCCCGTGCTCCGCCTTAAACGCGGCGGCAAGCTCCTGGATGCGGGCATAATGCGCCGCCTTCTGTGCTTCGTCAAAGCCCGGCTCCAGTCCGTAGAGCAGTCCAGCGATCATGAACATCGCGGAGCACGCGCCGCAGACCTCCCGCATCCTGCCCATACCGGCGCCGAACGAGGACGACAGCCGCATGGCGGTATTCTCGTCCATACCTGTGACATCGCAGAATGCCACAAAAACCGACTGTGCACAGTTGAGCCCCTCGGTAAAGAGCCGGCACGCCTTGTCTGCATGTGTTTCATGCATACCGATCACTCCCTTCTGTTTTATTCTAGCACATTTCCCCCAAAAATGCAAGCATGTCCCCGCATCTTCCATGAGAAACTTGCAATCTATAAAAA
>ONEQ01000212.1 GCA_900316885.1 uncultured Eubacteriales bacterium
ACGCTTGGCGATGACGGAGATTTCGGCGCAGGCATGTTCTTCTTCCCGCAATGCGAGCTGAAATGCGCCCAGGCCAAGAAGCTTTTTGAGATCATCGCCGCCAAAAACGGCATGGCATTCCTCGGCTGGCGTAAAGTTCCTGCCTGTCCCGAGATCCTCGGCACCCGTGCCAGAGAGAGCATGCCCCAGATCTGGCAGGGCTTCGTCGCCCGTCCGGAGAATTGTGAAAAAGGGCTTGCCTTTGACAGAAAGCTGTACTTTATCCGCCGGGAATTCGAGCAGGCTAGTGAGCTGACCTATGTCTGCTCCCTGTCGAGCCGCACGATTGTCTATAAGGGCATGTTCCTCGTGGACGAGCTCCGCAGATTCTACCCGGATCTCCAGGAAAAGGGCTTTGTATCGGCAATTGCCATGGTACACTCCCGTTTCTCCACCAACACCACCCCGAGCTGGCAGAAGGCGCATCCGAACCGCCTGATCGTCCACAACGGTGAGATCAACACCATCACCGGCAATGCCGACAAGATGCTTGCCCGTGAGGAGACAATGTCGTGCGATGCGTTCCGCGACCAGATGCACAAGATCCTTCCGGCACTCAATCCCGACGGATCCGATTCCGCACGGCTGGACAATGCACTGGAATTCCTCGTCATGTCCGGTATGCCGCTGCCGAAGGCGGTCATGCTCCTGATCCCGGAGCCTTGGAAGAATGACCGCACACTTTCCCAGGACAAGCACGATTTCTACCAGTATTACGCGACGATGATGGAGCCGTGGGACGGTCCTGCCTCGATCCTGTTCTCGGACGGCGAGGTCATGGGCGCCGTGCTCGACCGCAACGGTCTGCGCCCCTCCCGCTACTGCATCACCGCGGACGGATTCCTGGTACTGTCCTCCGAGACCGGATGCATTGACATTGCGCCGGAGATGATCGTCAAGAAGGATCGCCTGCGCCCCGGCAAGATGCTGCTTGCCGATACCAGACAGGGCAGACTGGTGGGCGATGATGAGATCAAGCATCAGTACGCATCCTCCCAGCCCTACGGCGAATGGCTCGATGCAAATCTGATGAACCTCAACGAGCTGCGCATCCCGAACGAGAAGGTACAGATCTACTCCCACGCCGATCTGACACGGCTCCAGAAGGCATTCGGCTATTCCTATGAGGATATTTGCCGGAGCATTCTTCCCATGGCAAAGACCGGCGCGGAGCCGATTGCATCCATGGGCAGCGACGTGCCCCTGCCGCCGCTGGATGAGGAGCGTCCGCCCTTGTTCAACTACTTCCGCCAGCTTTTCGCGCAGGTCACCAATCCCCCGATTGATGCGATCCGCGAGGAAATCGTGACGGATACGACCGTTTACATCGGAGAGGACGGCAATCTGCTCGATGAGCAGCCGGAAAACTGCCGCGTTCTCAAAATTGCGAATCCCATCCTCAGCGAGACGGATATTCTCAAGATCAAGGCACTGAAAACACCGGGTCTGAAGGCGGCGGTCATCCCAATCACCTTCTACATCGGCACAACGCTGGAGCGTGCGATCGACCGCCTGTTCATCGAGGCGGACAAGGCGTACCGCGCCGGTGCGAATATCCTGATCCTCTCCGACCGCGATGTGGACGAGTCCCGCTGCGCGATCCCTTCCCTGCTGGCAGTTGCGGCATTGCAGCAGCATCTGGTTTCCACCAAGAAGCGCACGGCGGTTTCCATCGTGCTCGAAAGTGCGGAGCCGCGTGAGGTGCATCATTTTGCAGCACTCCTCGGCTACGGTGCGTGCGCGGTCAATCCGTATCTCGCACATGAGACGATCCACGATCTCATCCGCACCAAGCAGCTCGATAAGGATCACTATGCGGCAGAGGATGACTACAACAGTGCTGTGCTGCACGGCATCGTGAAGATTGCCTCCAAGATGGGCATTTCCACCATCCAGTCGTATCAGGGCTCGAAGCTGTTTGAGGCGGTCGGCATCTCGCAGGAGGTCATCGGCCACTATTTCCGCGGCACGGTCAGCCGCATCGGCGGCATCGGACTAAAGGACATTAGCCGCCGCATCGAGCATATGCACCGTGCGGCATTTGACCCGCTGGGTCTGCACACGGACGAGAATCTGCTCAGCCGCGGTCTGCATCAGCTCCGCAGCGGCAAGTCCGAGCATCTGTATACGCCGACCACCATTCACCTGCTCCAGGAGGCGGCAAGAAAGGGCGATTATGCGCTCTATCAGCAGTATTCCCATGCGCTCACCGAGGATGACCGGCATCTGACCATCCGCAGTCTGCTGGACTTCAAGTTCCCGGAGAACGGCGGTATCCCGATCGAGGAGGTCGAGAGTGTCGAGAGCATCTGCCATCGGTTCAAGACCGGTGCGATGTCCTACGGCTCCATTTCGCAGGAGGCGCATGAATGTCTGGCAGAAGCCATGAACCGCATCGGCGGCAAGTCCAATTCCGGCGAGGGCGGCGAGTCCCCGGAGCGTCTGCAATCCGAGAAATGTTCCGCCATCAAGCAGGTGGCATCGGGCAGATTCGGCGTCACATCGGAGTATCTGGTATCCGCCAAGGAGATCCAGATCAAGATGGCACAGGGTGCCAAGCCCGGTGAGGGCGGTCACCTGCCGTCCATGAAGGTCTATCCGTGGATCGCGAAGACCCGTCATTCCACGGCGGGCGTGGGTCTGATCTCCCCGCCGCCGCATCACGATATCTATTCCATCGAGGATCTGGCGCAGCTCATCTATGACCTGAAAAATGCCAACCGCGATGCGAGAATTTCCGTCAAGCTCGTTTCCGAAGCAGGTGTCGGCACGGTCGCTGCCGGCGTTGCCAAGGCAGGTGCGCAGGTCGTGCTGATCTCCGGCTATGACGGCGGCACGGGCGCGGCACCGCGCAGCTCGATCTACAATGCGGGTCTGCCGTGGGAGCTGGGTCTTGCCGAAGCGCACCAGACGCTCATCCTCAACGGACTGCGCTCCCGCGTGGTCATCGAGACGGATGGCAAGCTCATGAACGGACGCGATGTACTCGTGGCGGCGCTCCTCGGCGCGGAGGAATTCGGCTTTGCAACCGCTCCTCTCGTGACGATGGGCTGCACCATGATGCGCGTCTGCAACCTCGACACCTGCCCGATGGGCATCGCAACACAGAATCCGGAGCTCCGCAAGCGGTTCCGCGGCAAGCCGGAGCATGTCATCAACTTCATGCATTTCGTCGCACAGGAGCTGCGCGAGTATATGGCGAAACTCGGCATCCGCACCGTTGACGAGCTGGTCGGCAGAACCGATCTTCTCGTGCGCACGGACGATGCACCGGATATTGATCTGTCCGGTCTGCTGCACAGGGTTTCCAATGAGAATCTGCACTTCGATCCGAAGAATGTGTATGACTTCGAGCTGGAGCATACGGCGGATGAAACGGCGCTGTTCCGCAAGATGGGCAATGCGCTCAAGAAGGGAAAGCCCGCAGAGCTGGAGCTGAATGTCCAGAATACCGACCGTTCGCTCGGCATCCTGTTCGGCTCGGAGATCACCCGTCTCCACGGCGAGCAGACGCTCCCTGACAACACCTACACCGTTCACTGCCACGGCAGCGGCGGTCAGAGCTTCGGCGCCTTCATCCCCAAGGGTCTGACGCTCACGCTTGAGGGCGATGCGAACGACTACTTCGGCAAGGGTCTGTCCGGCGGTCATCTGGCGGTATTCCCGCCGAAATCCGCAGGCTTCTCCGCCGAGGATAATATCATCGTCGGCAACGTGGCGCTCTACGGCGCAACCTCCGGCGCGGCATTCATGAACGGCATCGCGGGTGAGCGGTTCTGCGTCCGCAATTCCGGCGCTGTAGCAGTCTGCGAAGGCGTGGGCGATCACGGATGCGAATACATGACGGGCGGACGGGTTGTCGTGCTCGGACGCACCGGCAAGAACTTCGCTGCCGGCATGTCGGGCGGTGTGGCCTATGTGCTCGATGAGGCGCATGACCTCTACACCCGGCTGAACAAGGAGCTGGTATCCCTGGAAAATGTCACCAGCCAGCCTGACATCACCGAGCTGCGCTCTCTGATCGAGGCGCACGTCGAGGCGACCAATTCCCCCAAGGGACGCCATATCCTCGACAATTTCGCACAGTATCTGCCGATGTTCAAGAAGATCATTCCGCATGACTATGCGAAGATCACCAGTATCGTCGCTCAGCTTTCCGCAGAGGGCATGTCCGCCGAGGAAGCCGAGATCGAAGCATTCAACAGTCTCAGAAAGGAAGCGTGATTATGGGAATCGAAAACTTCAATGAATTCCACAAGCCCCTGGCGCCCGAAAAGCGCCGGGAGCAGGCAGGACGCTGCATGGACTGCGGCGTTCCCTTCTGCCAGAACGGCAAAATGCTCTGCGGCATGATCTCCGGCTGCCCGCTGAACAATCTCATCCCGGAATGGAATGATCTGCTCTGGAACGGGCACGAGGAGCAGGCACTTGCACGTCTGCTCATGACCAACAATTTCCCGGAGTTCACCTCCCGCGTCTGCCCCGCCCTCTGCGAAAAGGCATGCACCTGCGGGCTGTACGGCGATCCTGTCACCGTGCGCGACAATGAGTACGAGATCATCGAATACGGCTGGGCGCATGATCTGATGCAGCCTGCTGCACCCGCTGTCAGAAGCGGCAAGCGCGTGGCAGTCATCGGATCGGGTCCGGCGGGACTTGCCTGCGCCGATCAGCTCAATCACCGCGGTCATTCCGTCACCGTCTTTGAGCGTGCGGACAGACCCGGCGGTCTGCTTATGTACGGCATCCCGAACATGAAGCTCGAAAAGCAGATCGTGCTGCGCCGCACCGCGCTCATGGAGCAAGAGGGTGTGCGGTTCCGTCTGTCCACGGCTGTCGGCACGGACATCACCGCGCAGGAGCTTTTGCAGGAATATGATGCTGTCGTGCTTGCCTGCGGTGCATCGCGTCCGCGTGATATTCAGGCGGAGGGCAGGGATGCATGCGGCATTTACTTTGCCGTCGATTTCCTGACCTCCACGACCAAGGCACTGCTCGGCGGCGGTCTGACGGCGGACAATCACATTTCCGCCAAGGACAAGAACGTCGTTGTCATCGGCGGCGGCGACACGGGCAATGACTGCATCGGCACAAGCATCCGCCACGGCTGCAAGAGTGTGGTACAGCTCGAAATGATGCCCAAGCTCCCGGATACCCGTGCAGAGAACAACCCGTTCCCGGAGTATCCCAGAGTCTGCAAGACCGACTATGGTCAGGAGGAGGCAATCGCCCTGTTCGGCGAAGATCCGCGGCGTTACTGCACCACGGTCAAGGCGTTCCTGAAGGATGAGAACGGTGCGCTCTGCGGTGTGCAGACGGTCAAGCTCACCTTCGACGAGAACCGCCGCCCGCACGAGGTGGAAGGCAGCGAGGAGGTACTCCCCTGCGAGCTTTGCCTGATCGCGGCGGGCTTTGTCGGATGCGAATCCGCGCTTTCCGAAGCCTTCGGCGCGGAGCTCACCCAGCGCGGCAATATCGCAACGGCGGAGTGCTCTCACCAGACGAATGTTGAAAAAGTCTTTACTGCCGGTGATATGCACATCGGACAGTCGCTCGTTGTCCGTGCGATCCGTGAGGGACGCGATGCGGCTGCTGAGGTCGATCAGGCGCTCATGGGCTACACAGCACTCCCGCGGGGGCTCGGACGATGAGTGGGATCCATGAGGAATGCGGCGTATTCGGCATTTTTGCGCCGGATACGGCGGATGTAGCGGCAAGCGCCTACTTCGGGCTCTATGCCCTCCAGCACCGCGGGCAGGAAAGTGCGGGCATTGCGGTCTGTGACCGCGGGGTGATCGCACAGCACCGCGATGCGGGGCTTGTCTCCGAGGTGTTCACGCAGGATACGCTGCATGCCCTCGGTAAGGGGCAGATGGCGGTCGGGCATGTGCGCTATTCGACCACGGGCGGCAAGAGCCGGAACAACATCCAGCCGCTCGTTATCCGCCATGTCAAGGGCAATCTTGCCCTCGTCCACAACGGAAATCTCACCAATGCATTTGATCTGCGCCGGAGCTTTGAGCTGTCCGGCGCAATCTTCCACGGCACCTCCGATACGGAGGCAATCGCCTATGAAATTGTCCGGCACCGCCTGCAATGCGGCTCCACGGAGGAAGCCGTCGAGCGTGCCATGCCCTGCCTGTGCGGGGCGTATTCCTGCATCGTCATAACGGCGCAGAAGCTCATCGCGTTCCGGGATCCCAACGGATTCCGCCCGCTCTGCATCGGGCAGACGCAGGACGGGGCGTATGTGCTCGCGTCCGAAAGCTGTGCGCTGGATGCGGTCGGGGCGGCTTTCCTGCGGGATGTTGAGCCCGGTGAGATCGTGGTTGTCAGCAGCGAGGGGCTTCGCTCGGTGCGCACGCACTGCCATCAGGTCAAGCCCAGTATCTGCATTTTTGAGTACATCTACTTCGCCCGCCCGGATTCTGTGATCGGCGGCGTTTCCGTGCATCATGCGCGTGTCTGCGCGGGGCGGCTGCTGGCGCAGAGCTCCCCTGCCGAGGCGGATATTGTCATCGGCGTGCCGGATTCGGGACTCGATGCGGCGATCGGATTCGCGCAGGAAAGCGGGATTCCGTTCGGGATCGGGTTCATCAAGAACAAGTACATCGGGCGGAGCTTCATCCAGCCTGAACAGTCCATGCGCGAAAATGCCGTGCGCATTAAGCTCAACGTGATCCGCGAAACCGTCGCCGGCAAGCGCGTGGTCATGATCGATGATTCCATCGTGCGCGGAACGACCAGCGCAAAGATTGTCCGGCTCCTGCGCGATGCAGGTGCAAAAGAGGTGCATGTGCGCATTTCCTCGCCGGCATTTTTGCACGGGTGCTATTTCGGGACGGATATTGATTCGGAGGAGCACCTGATCGCGAATCAGTATCACAGCGTTGCAGAGATTGCAGAGCACATCGGCGCGGACAGCCTGGGCTATCTGCCGATCGAGTCGCTCGGTGCGCTCATCGGTCAGGCAGATGGGTTCTGCAAGGGGTGCTTTACGGGGGATTATCCTGTAGATGTATCGGGTGCAGGCAGCAAAAATAAATTTGATGAGAAGATACACAAGCCAATATAATAAAGATTATGTATATTGCTTGTTTTGTAAGGACGGATATCATCGGCC
>ONEQ01000111.1 GCA_900316885.1 uncultured Eubacteriales bacterium
ATAAGGAGAAAAGATTTATGAGCAAGTATATTTTCACATCCGAGTCCGTCACCGAAGGACATCCCGACAAGGTAGCCGACAAGATTTCCGATGCCATCCTCGATGCGTATCTGACAAAGGATCCGTCCGCAAGAACCGCTGCCGAAACCGTCATCAAGAACAACACCGTCATCCTCGCCGGTGAGATCAATTCCTCCGCCGAGATCGACACGGAGCAGATTGTCCGTGACACCATCAATGCCATCGGCTATGACAATGAGGCGCTTGGCTTTGACGGACATTCCGCGAAGATTATCAATCTCCTCGACCGCCAGTCGCCGGATATTGCGCAGGGCGTTGACTCCGCGCTCGAGGTGCGTGAGGAGCAGGGCAATGAAATCGGTGCAGGCGATCAGGGGATCATTTTCGGCTATGCCGTGAATGAAACACCGGAGCTTCTGCCCCTGCCGATTTCGCTGGCACATCGTCTTGCCTATCGTCTGACCGAGGTCCGCAAGAACGGCACACTCCCCTATCTCCGTCCGGACGGCAAGACACAGGTTTCCGTTATTTATGAGGACGGCAAGGCTGTCGGCATTGACACTGTGCTGATCTCCTCCCAGCATAACGAGGAGGTTTCGCAGGAGCAGCTTCGTGCTGACCTGATTGAGCATGTCATTCGCCCGATTATTCCGGAGAACTGGCTGAACGAGAATGTGCGAATTCTTGTCAATCCGACCGGACGCTTTGTCATTGGCGGTCCCGTCGGTGACAGCGGTCTGACCGGACGCAAGATCATCGTGGACACCTACGGCGGTGCGGCACATCACGGCGGCGGCGCATTCTCCGGCAAGGATTCGACTAAGGTTGACCGTTCTGCGGCGTATGCAGCTCGCTGGGCAGCGAAGAATATTGTTGCCGCGGGTCTGGCGGAACGTGCAGAGATTCAGCTCGCGTATGCCATCGGCGTGGCAGCACCGGTGTCCATTTATGTGAACACCTTTGGCACGGGTGTCATTCCGGATGAGGACATCCAACAGGCAGTATCGGCAGTATTTGACTTCACACCGGGTGGCATCATCCGTTCGCTTGACCTGAGAAAGCCTGTATTCTCCGCGACCTCTGCCTATGGTCATTTCGGCAGACCGGATGCAGATTTCACATGGGAACGCACCGACAAGGCGGAGGCGCTCCGCAAGGCTGTCAGCGTTGCTGTCGAGGCATAAATCCATTCATTTTCATAAGCTCATATCCCCATGTTTTACTGAAACATGGGGATTTTTTTAATGTAGGTTATCAGGTTTTCTGATAACCCATTCTCAAAAAGAACAATTGGACAAAACCGTAATTCTGTGTTATACTAATAGCATAGTAAATCAATCGAATTACTAAGTGAAATATACGGAAGGGTGAATCTACACAATATGGGCAAAAGAACCATTAATCTCGACATGACCGAGTGCGAGAACCGTGAGATGCGTCTTGGCACCATCATCGCATGGGACGGCAGCGCTTCCGAGCTTATCGAGCAATCGAATTACGATTCGCGCAGCCAGCGAAAGGGCAGCGGATGTCCCGGAAACGGGAGCAAGGCGTGCCGTCTCTGCGAGCTGAATTCACCGATGAACCAGCAAACGATGTGTACCAATGCGATCGTCGAATGTCAGGCAGGCAACCTCACGGACTGCATCCTGATTCAGCACTCCCCGATCGGCTGCTCCGCGGATAATGCGCACTTCAATCTGGCATTCAAAAAGGGCTTGAAGAAGCGCCATAAGCCGGTGCAGAATCTGCAAATTTACAATACAAATCTGCTTGAGAAAGACATGGTATTCGGTGCAAGCGACAAGCTCCGCGCCACCATCCGTGAGGTCGTCAAGCGCCACAATCCGAAGGCGGTTTTCGTCTCGATGGCGTGTGCGACCGCGATCATCGGTGAGGACATTGACAGCATCTGCGACGAGCTGGAGCCCGAGGTCGGTGTGCCGGTCATCCCGCTGCACTGCGAGGGATTCCGCTCCAAGCACTGGTCTACGGGATTTGATATTGCACAGCACGGCGTTCTTCGTCAGATTGTCAAGCGCAATCCCGTCAAGCAGCCGGATCTCATTAATATTATCGCGCTCTGGGGAACGGATTACTTTACCGAAATCCTGAAGCCCCTCGGACTGCGCGTCAATTACATGATCGATACCGCAAGCTATGACGAGCTGGCACAGGCTTCCGAAGCCGTTGCCACCGCAACGTTCTGCCATACGCTCGGCTCGTATATGGCAACCGCTCTGGAGGAGCATTTCGGTGTTCCGCAGATCGATGCACCTCAGCCCTACGGCGTTGCCGGCACGGATGCATGGCTCCGCGCCATCGGCAAGATCGTCGGCAAGGAGCAGGAAACCGAGGCATACATCCAGCGCGAACATGAACGTATCTTCCCGAAGCTGGAAGAGCTCCGCGAAAAGCTCAAGGGCGTTAACGGCTTTGTCATGACCGGTTCTTCCTATGCGCACAGCCTGATTTCCGTTCTGCGTGAGCTCGGCATCGGCGTGGAAGGCTCGGTGGTATTCCACCATGATCCGGTGTATGACGGCGGTCACGAAAATTCCAACACACTTAAAACTGTTGTGGAATCCTACGGCGATGTGAAGCATTTCACGGTCAGCAAGACCCAGCCGTATCAGCTCAACGCCCTTTTTAAGCGCGTCAAGACGGACTTCGTCATCATCCGCCATCAGGGACTCGCGCCGGAGGCAGCAAAGCTCGGCATCCCGTCACTTGCAATGGGTGATGAGCATTACCCGGTCGGCTATGACGGCATCATCCGCACGGGTGAGACAATTCTCGATATTCTGAGCCGTAAGAAATTCAACCAGGTGCTGTCCCGCCACAAGCGCAGCCCCTATAACGAATGGTGGCTCTCACAGGATGACCCCTTTCTGCTGGCACACAATCCGAACATTCTGAACGAACGTGTGAATCTGAATAAGAAGAAGGGGGGCCGCAAGTAATGGCAGCGACAAAAACCAAAACCAAGAAACTCAGCGCCATCACGCATCCGCATTTCGGATGTACAGTCGGCGGCGCCTATTCCGTGGCAGCCATCAAGGGCGCGGTTCCGATCGCGAACTGCGGTCCGGGCTGCATGTACAAGCAGTATTTCCACCTGAGCTTTTTAAACGGCTTTCAGGGCTCTACCGGCGCGGGCGGCGGCAATATTCCGAGTGCGAATGTCGGTGAAAATGACATTGTATTTGGCGGTGCCAAGAAGCTCGATGCTCTCATCCAGTCCACGCTGGCACTCTATGACGGTGACCTGTTTGTGGTGCTGACCGGATGCTCCGGTGAGCTGGTCGGAGATGATGTCGGCTCGGTTGTCCGCAAATATCAGGAGGCTGGTTATCCCGTCGTTGCGGCAGAAACCGGCGGCTTCAAGGGCACAAACCTGGACGGTCATGAGATCGTGGTCAAGGCGATCATTGACCAGTATGTCGGTGATTACAAGGGCGAGAAGAAGCAGGGGCTTGTGAACCTCTGGTTTGAAACGCCGTATTTCAATACGAACTGGCGCGGCGATTATCTGGAGCTCGTCCGCATCCTCCGCGCAGCGGGCTTGCAGGTAAATGTCCTGTTCGGACCGCAGAGCGGCGGCGCGAAGGAGTGGAAGAAGATCCCGAAGGCACAGTTCAATCTGGTCGTTTCCCCGTAGGTGGGACTCGGCATTGCAGAGCATTTGCAGGAGAAATACGATCAACCGTTCCTGCACATTCCGGTGATTCCGATCGGTGAGGAAGCTACAACCGCTTTCATTCGGCAGGTGGTGGAATTTGCGGGAATCGATCCGAAGAAATCCGAGAAATTCATTGCTGAGGAGGAAGAGCTGTACTACTATTTTCTTGATTCCTTTGCAGATTTCTTCTCGGAATACTGGTTCGGACTGCCGTCGAGGTTTGCTGTGGTCGGTGATTCTGCGACAAATCTTGCATACACCAAATTTCTCGCTGATCAGGTGGGACTGGTTCCCGTCAAGCAGATCATCACGGACAATCCGCCGCAGTCCCGCCGCGAGCTGATCGAAACGGAGTTTGCAAAGATTTCCGAAGGCGTTTCCGTCACGCCGGAATTCATCGAGGACGGCTATCTGGTCGAGCAATCGCTGGATACTGCGGAATTCGGACAGAGCGTACCGCTGATTCTCGGCTCGACATGGGAGGGCGATGTGGCAAAGCGCAAGCATGCGCTGCTGATCGAGATTGCAGCGCCGGCATCGGAAAAGGTCGTTATTAACGGCAGCTACATCGGCTACCGCGGCGCATTACAATTGCTGGAGGATATTTATACCGCATCCGTCAGCGGAAATTAAACAGAGAAAGGTCGAAGGATTTATGAGAAAACAGATTCAAAAAGCAGTACCGGCATTGCTCCTTGCATTGCTTCTGACAGCGTGCGGCGCACAGAATCAACCGGCACAGACAGCACCCACAAATGCGCTGGCGGAAACCGCTGCGGCATCGGACAGCGCCCCGGCAGAAACCACGGAAGCAGCCGCTGAAACCAATGCTGTTGCAGAACCCGAAAAGACCAAGTTGGAGCTTGGACACCTCAATTCCACCGCGCACCTGCTGGCGTTTGTCGCCAAAGAGGAGGGCTTTTTCCAGGCAGAGGGTCTGGACGTGACCCTGACGCAGCTTGCCAACGGCACGGAGCTTGCCTCCGGTCTGGAGTCCGGCAAGCTAGATGCGGCGTTCATCGGTTCGGTGCCTGCCATCACAATGCAGGCAGCCGGTCACGACCTGACCATCTTCGGCGGTGCCATGACGAACGGTCACGGCTATGTCATCAAGTCCAAGTTCACCGAGGGTGTGGAGGATCCGGATTTCACGCTGCTCAAGGGCAAGAATGTTGCCGTTGCGAAGAATACCATGGATGATCTGGAATTGCAGCTGCTCCTGCGTGATGCTGGAATTTCCATCGGAGAGGGCGAGGATGAGGTGAATCTCGTCTACTTCGACAGCCAGTCGAATGCCTATGCGGGTCTGTCCAATGAGGAGATTGACGCATGCTCCGTGTATTCGCCCTATGCCTCCCTTGCCAAGAGTCAGGGCTATGAAGTGGTTTACTACGATGTGGAATATGCCCAGTTCGCCAATCAGCCGTGCTGCCGTCAGGTCGCAACTGCTGCACAGATCGCGGAGAATCCGAATACCTACATTGCCATCGAGCGTGCGCTCATCCGCGCATACCAGTTTACCCAGAAGGATCATGACAAGACTGTGCAGGATGTGGCGAAATATATTGACATTGATCCGGAGCTGATCCAGGTCGAGGTTTACGGCGGATACAGTGTGTCTCATCCGGATCCGGACAAGCAGGCGACCTCCCGCCTGAAGGATGATGTGGTTTCGCTGGGTCTGATCGTGGATTATGACATTGCACCGCACTACAATACAGACATTTACAAGACTGCACTGGCACAGGTGATCGCACAGTCACCGGATGAGAGCATTTTCCAGGAAATGCAGAAGCATTTCGACGAATTTGAGTAAGCGGGTGATTTCATGACCTACAAGGTAGCAGTCGCATCCACAGACGGCATTGTCATCAACCAGCATTTTGGTCACGCGGAACGGTTCCACATCGTGGAGCTGCACACCGATGATCTGACCTCAAAATATACCGAAACACGCCCCGTGCAGCGCGTCTGTCAGGGACACGAGCACAGCGAATCCTCATTCGATGCGGTTCTGGAAACGCTCTCCGATGTGAGCGCGATTCTCGTTGCGAAGATCGGGCAGGGTGCGTCAGATTATCTGGAAGCTAAGGGTATGCTGGTCTATGAATCGCCGTTTCTGGTGGATGCCGTCATTGAGAAAATTCTGAAAGACAAACTCTGGGAGGCAGACAAATGGCGATCTCTTACGAAGAATTAACCGATAAGCACCCCTGCTATGCGAGGGGCAAGCGGAACAATACCGGACGTATTCACCTGCCGATCAGTCCAACCTGCAATATTGAATGCCGGTTCTGTGACCGGCGCATCAACGACTACGAACAGCGCCCCGGTGTGGCATCCACCGTCATCAAACCGGAGGAGTCCATTGAGGTGATTGCCAAATCGCTGGAGCTTTGCCCGGAGATCAAGGTGGCAGGCATTGCAGGTCCGGGCGACACATTGGCATCGGATTATGCCCTGGAAACATTCCGGCTCATCAAGCAGCATTATCCGGATCTGGTGAAATGCATGAGCACCAACGGACTGCTCCTCGCAGAAAAGGCGCAGGAGATTATTGATGCGGATATTGATTCGCTGACCGTGACGGTCAACGCCGTTGACCCGGAAATTGAGGCAAAGCTCAACCGCGGAATTCTCTGGCAAGGCAAGCATTACACCGGCGTGGAGGCGGCAGAAATCCTCATCAAAAACCAGCTCGAGGGCATCCGCAGGGTCAGTGCTGCGGGCATTGTCATCAAGGTGAACACCGTCCTCGTCATCGGCATCAACGATGAACACATCGAGGAAATCGCAAAGACCGTGAAGGAAGCCGGCGCCTCGATTTATAATATTATTCCGCTCATTCCGCAGCACGAACTGAAAGATTATCCCGCCCCGACCTGCGCCCAGATCGACGGCGCAAGAGCTCGGGCGCAGAAATATATAGATGTATTCCGGCACTGCCAGCGCTGCCGTGCAGACGCCATCGGTGTGCCGGGTGAGAAGGATTTTGGCGACCAGGTATGGATCCAGAGAGTCGCACACAAGGATACCTTCTCGCATGGATAAGCTTATTTCACTCGCAGGAACTGCCTGCACCCTACCCGTACTGCACCGCTGTAGCTCTACGGCGGTGCGGTACCTCCGTGAAATATGATAAATAGGGCATAAGCCCAAATACAACATAAGGAGTAAGATTTATGGCAAAGGAACTCAGACAGATTGCAATTTACGGCAAGGGCGGTATTGGCAAGTCCACCACCACCCAGAACCTCACCGCAGGACTTGTGGAGCGCGGCAACAAAGTCATGGTTGTCGGCTGTGACCCGAAGGCAGATTCGACCCGACTGCTGCTCGGCGGTCTGGCACAGAAAACCGTACTGGATACCCTCCGTGAAGCCGGTGAGGACATCGAGCTGGAGGACATCCTGAAGGAGGGCTACAAGGGTACGCGCTGCGTGGAATCCGGCGGTCCGGAGCCGGGTGTCGGCTGTGCCGGACGCGGTATCATCACCTCTATCGGTCTGCTCGAACGCCTCGGCGCATACACGGACGATCTGGATTATGTATTTTACGACGTCCTCGGTGACGTTGTGTGCGGCGGCTTTGCAATGCCGATCCGTGAGGGCAAGGCGAAGGAAATTTACATCGTCGCATCCGGCTTGTGGCTGCATTTGCGAAGGAGCTTGGCACACAGCTCATTCATTTCGTACCGCGTGACAACGAGGTACAGAGAGCCGAGATCCGCAAGAAGACGGTCATCGACTACAACCCTAAGGCAAACCAGGCAGACGAATACCGTGAACTGGCACGTAAGATCGAGGAAAACACCAGCTTTGTCATTCCGAAGCCCCTGTCGCAGGAGCGCCTGGAGGAAATCCTCGTGGAGTACGGTCTGATGGACGGACTGGAGGATCAGTACACCATATAATCACATAAAGCGGGGCATCGCTGTGGTGACGATGCCCCGCTTTTTTCTGCATCAGCAGCAACCGCCGCAGATGCTGCTCAGAAACGCGCAAAGCGTCTGAAACCAATTATTGCAGCACATGATTGAAGCCTCCTCTCTGAAAAACTGTAACTTCATTATACCATGATCTCATCATGTCTGCAATGCAAAGAATATGGAAATACAGGGAATAATTGCATCTTCCAGTCAAAAAAAGCAGCAGCTTAAACCGCTGCTGCTTTTTGAATATAGGCTTGAACAGATGCAATGGCATTTGCTCCGTCCGCAGTCGCTGTGACAACCTGCCGTACCTGCTTTGTACGAATATCTCCGGCGGCAAATAACCCCTTTGCCGACGTTTCACCGCTTTCCGGCGCGATTATATAACCGATGCTGTCCAGCTCGGCAATCTCCCGGACATAAGCTGTATTCGGCACAGAACCCACAGCGACAAATACACCGTCCGCGGGTATTAGATGCTTGTTTCCATTCCGGGAAACGATCAGTGCCGTCACGGAATCCGTGCCCTGAATCTCCACCGGAATCGCTTGCAGAACCAATTCGATATTATCAGTATGTGCAGCCTGTTCGATGAGCGCGTGATCTGCACGGAATACATCCCGCCGATGAATCAGATACACTTTTTCGGCAAGCTTTGCCAGATACAGTGCATCTGAGAGCGCGGTATTTCCGCCGCCGATTACAGCAACCCTTTTCCCCGTGAAGAATGCGCCGTCACACAGGGCACAATAAGAAACGCCCCTGCCTGTCCATTCCGATTCTCCGGAAATTTCCAGTCTTTTGGGCGATGCGCCGGACGCACAGATCACCGTCCGGGACTCCAGAACGTCCCCGGCGGCTGTCAGGATCTGCCAGCCGTTCTGAACCGATTTCAGCCCTGTCACCTCATGCTCCAGGAACGCGGTTCCGAGCGTTTCTGCGTGTTCGCGAAGCTTTTCACCAAGTGAAAAACCGTCTATCCCATAGAAGCCGGGGTAATTATCAACTCGTTCCGTATAGGCGATCTGTCCGGTTCCCATGGGTTCACGCTCGATGACAGCATATTGCAAACCGGCACGGCTTGCATAAATGGCAGCGGTCAGACCTGCGGGACCGCTGCCGATAATGAGTGTATCGTACATCATATTATGGACACCTCTAAAAAACTCCCTTTTGCTTTTCTGAGAAAAGCAAAAGGGCTAGGTGTGGAGCTTCACCCCACACCCCCATCTCTAAAAACTATGTTTTAGAGATTCCATTATTCCTGTGTAATGACTAAGTTTTCCTTTTCCGCCTTATCGCCCTCGATGTGGAACGAGTTCAGCACCGGTTCCTCATCCATCAGCGACAGAATCAGATAGCTGGCGCTGCTGTCGTAGGCAAGGCGTTTGTCCTCCTCTGACGGGCGCGACGGCGAAACAGGATGCGAATGCCAGTTGCCCAGAGGGGTCAGCCCCTCTGCACGCATATCCTTTACTGCTTGCAGCTGTTCTCTGGGGTCAAGCGTGAAATGCTCCTCGGCATGGTCAATATTAGTCAGAATATAGACCTTTTTGATGATCTTGTCACTGCCGGAGAGCTCCCCTGCAATCAGTCCGCACGCTTCGATGGGCGCTTCGGATTTTGCATGGGCAACGATTTTCTCGTAATCACTTTGCTTCAGTGAAATCATAGTCCCACACCGTCACATTCTGCCTGCTCGTAGTCGATCAGCTCTGTGATGGTCGGATGATCGCCGCAGACGGCACAGCTATGTGTATCCGACGGGAGCTTTACCTTGCGGAACTGCATCTTCAGTGCATCGTATGTGAGCAGCCAGCCGGTCAGCAGATCCCCGACACCGAGAATATACTTGACTGCCTCCATTGCCTGCAGGCTGCCGATCACGCCGCCCATTGCACCAATGACGCCTGCCTGCTTGCAGGTCGGCACAGCATCCTTCGGGGGCGGTTCCTTGAATACACAGCGATAGCATGGTCCCTCACCCGGAACATACGTCATCAGCTGCCCCTGAAAACGGATGATACCCGCATGGGAAAAGGGTTTCTTTGCCATGACGCATGCATCATTGATGAGGAATTTGGCAGGGAAATTGTCTGTTCCGTCGATGATAAAATCATAGTCCTTGATGATATCCATGATATTTTCGCTCGTGATGAATTCATGATAGGTCACGACCTTCACATCCGGATTCATGGCTTCCATGGTTTCCTTCGCGGATTCAACCTTTGGCTTGCCGACATCCTTCGTCTGATGGATGATCTGGCGCTGAAGATTAGAGAGATCCACCTCATCCGCATCTGCAATGCCGATCGTCCCGATGCCGGCTGCTGCGAGGTACATCGCCGCCGGCGCACCCAGTCCGCCTGCACCGATGATAAGCACCTTCGCATTCAGGAGCTTCTTCTGCCCCTTTGCACCAACCTCCTTGAGGATGATGTGGCGGGAGTACCGTTCAATCTGCTCGTTTGTAAATGCCATTACTGACCGCCTCCCATAAAGTACAGAAATTCAACGGTATCGCCCTCGTGCAGTACGGTTCCTTCAAACTGTCCCTGCTCCACGAAATCGTCATTGACGGTTACAGTCACATACTGCGGCGTTTCCACATTTTCGTCCACAATGAGCTGTGCAACGGTCAGTCCCTCTGCGACTTCCTTCTGATTGCCTGCTACCTTAATTACCATGGGGTTCACTCCTTATTAGCTTGTTCGATCAGCGCAATGATCTCTTCTTTTTTGGCTGCACCGCGTATTCTTGCGATCTCCTTCCCCTTGTCAAAGAGAATGAGTGTGGGTGCTGCCTGAATCTGAAACTGCTCTGTCAGTTCTTTTTCAAAATTTGTATTGATCTTGACAATTTTCAGCTTTTCAGCATAATCGCTTTCCAGCTGGCTCAGAACCGGTGACATACGCTTGCACGGAATACAGCTGTCCGAGTAGAAATCTGCCAGCACAGGCAGCTCCGACTGCTCCACAGCCTCTGCAAACTCAGCTTTTCCGATTTTCAGCGGCATATCAGTCACCAACCTTCTGTACGATCAGTTCAAAGGTTCCGTCCCCGTTATCGTTCAGCTTCAGAACCTTAT
>ONEQ01000138.1 GCA_900316885.1 uncultured Eubacteriales bacterium
CAGCGGCAGACGCGGTGCGCCGACCTTGAAGCCCTGCATTTCCAGAGCGGCTTTGACCGGAATCGGGTTGACCTCGCAGAACAGCTGGTCAATCAGCGGAATCGCCTTCAGCTGAATTGCTCTTGCTTCCTCGAAGCGTCCCTCGACGGCTGCCATCGCCATGTCGTGGGTCTCCTTCGGGAGAATGTTGGAGAGCACGGAGATGACACCCTTGCCGCCGAGGGACATGATCGGAACGATCATATCATCGTTGCCGGAGTAGATGTCCAGCAGATCACCGCATGCTGCAGCTACCTGTGCGGTGTAGGAGATATTGCCGGAGGCTTCCTTGACAGCGACAATGTTCTTGTGCTGACCGAGCTTCTCGAGTGTCTCTACTGCGATATTCATGCCGGTTCTGCCCGGGATGTTGTACAGAATAATCGGTGTCTTGACACTGTTGGCAATGATCGTGAAATGATCGATCAGACCTGCCTGTGTGGTCTTGTTGTAATACGGGGTAACCAGCAGCAGACCGTCAACGCCGAGCTTCTCTGCCTCAACGGACAGCTCAATGGCATAGCGGGTATCATTGCTTCCCGTTCCGGCAATGACCGGAACTCTATGATTGGTGTGCTCTACGGCAAACTTGATGCACTCGCGGTGCTCCTCGTCTGTCATTGTAGAGGACTCGCCGGTGGTGCCGCAGATTACGATGGCATCCGTACCGTTCTCGATCTGGTAATCGATATTGTCGCCCAGGCCCTCATAGTTGATGGAACCGTCCAGATTGAACGGGGTCGTAATCGCAACGGCTGCGCCGGTGAAAATCGTCTTTTTCATAGGAAATCCCTCCAATTCAATGTAAATTGATGCGTCAGGCATTTACTGCCCGATGCAGGCACATTCTCAATCGAAATAGCCCTTCGCTGCCAGCAGCTCTGCCAGCAGAACGCCGCCGCCTGCTGCACCTCTCAGGGTGTTGTGGGACAGGCAAACGAACTTGTAGTCATACTGTGTATCCTCGCGGAGTCTGCCGACGGAAACAGCCATACCCTTTTCCAGATTGCGGTCGAGGTTTGCCTGCGGACGGTTATCCTCCTCAAAGTAGTGGATGAACTGCTTCGGTGCGGACGGGAGATCCAGCTCCTGCGGCTCGCCCTTGAAGTTCTTCCAGAGATCCAGGATCTCCTCCTTGGTCGGCTTCTTGTCGAAGCTTACGAAAACTGCTGCGGTGTGGCCGTCAGATACCGGTACACGCAGGCACTGGGTGGTGATGGACGGTGCGGCTGCCTTGACAATCTCGCCGTTCTCCACAGTACCCCATACCTTCAGCGGCTCCTGCTCGGACTTTTCCTCTTCACCGCCGATGAACGGGATCAGGTTGTCAACCATTTCCGGCCAGGTCTCGAAGGTCTTGCCGGCACCGGAAATTGCCTGATAGGTGCATGCCAGAACCTTGGTCAGACCAAACTTCTCACGCAGCGGATGCAGTGCCGGAACATAGCTCTGGATGGAGCAGTTGGACTTAACTGCGATGAAGCCGCGCTTGGTACCGAGTCTTGCCTTCTGTGCGGCAATGACCTCCAGGTGCTGCGGGTTGATCTCCGGAACGACCATCGGAACGTCAGGAGTGAATCTGTGTGCGGAGTTGTTGGAAATAACCGGGCACTCAGCCTTTGCATAACGCTCCTCGAGCGCCTTGATCTCATCCTTCTTCATATCGACTGCGCAGAATACGAAGTCTACGTCCTTGACGATGGAATCCATATCCGCATTCAGATCGCGGACTATCATGCCCTTGAGCTTCTCCGGCATCGGAACTGTCATTGCCCAGCGGCTGCCGACTGCTTCCTCATAGGTCTTGCCGGCACTTCTCGGAGATGCTGCGAGAACCTTTACATTGAACCACGGATGCTCTGCCAGCAGGGTCGCAAAGCGCTGACCCACCATACCGGTTGCACCAAGAATACCTACATTATACTGCTTCATGTTTCAATTCGCTCCTTACTCTCCCCGCTAGGATACGGCGGTGAGAAAAAAATTTAGCAAAATATTGAAAAAACCGGTTGCAAACCGGTTCATCATGCGTTATAATAGAATTATTGGCTCGTGGTGCCGATAGCTCTCCATCACACATGATGACAGTGCGGTACATCTTTTGTACAGCACCAGAGCGTGATCCTGCTCGCGGATCTGCCCTTCGGCGGCATTGCCTTTAACGATCTCTCACCGGACCGAGCGTCCTCAGGATCGCTACTCATCGCAGCCGCACCTCTATCCTAGTTTCTATGATAACATTCTTTGATGCATTTGTCAAGAGGTTTGGCGAAATTTCATGATTTGTTAATGCGTTTTTCTCACGAAAGGAGATATTGTTTCATGAAAAAATCCGATTTTTACTATGATCTGCCAGAATCCCTGATCGCCCAGACACCCGTTGAGCCGCGCAATGCGTCCCGCATGCTCTGCGTCGATAAGGCAACCGGTGCGCTTTCCCATGAGCACTTCTACGATCTCGGAAAGCACCTGCACCCCGGCGATCTGCTCGTGCTGAACGATTCCCGCGTGCTCCCGGCGCGTCTGTACGGCGAAAAGGAGGGCACGGGCAGCTTTGTGGAGTTTCTGCTTCTCACGCAGCACGGTGATAAGGTCTGGGAAATCATCTGCCGGCCGGGCAAGAAATGCAAGCCCGGTGCCCGGTTCTCGTTCGGCAACGGCAAGCTGACTGCCGAGGTGCTTGAGGTACTCGATGACGGCAACCGCATCGTGCAGTTTTTCTGCGAGGGCAGCTTCTATGCCGCCCTCGACGAGATCGGGCAGATGCCGCTGCCGCCCTACATCACCGAAAAGCTCCAGGACAAGGAGCGCTACCAGACGGTCTATTCCCGTGAGCTGGGTTCTGCGGCGGCGCCGACGGCGGGACTGCATTTCACCCGCGAAATGCTCGCAGATCTGAAGGCACAGGGCATCAACATCGCCTATGTGACGCTCCATGTGGGCCTGGGCACCTTCCGTCCGGTGAAGGAGGATGATGTCCTGCAGCATCATATGCACACCGAGCACTTCATGCTCCCGCAGGAGACTGCCGATCTCATCAACGAGACAAAGAAAAACGGCGGACGTGTCATTTCCGTCGGTACCACATCCTGCCGGACGCTTGAAAGCGCCGCACAGCGTTGCGGCGATACCCTGACCGCCTGTGAGGGCGACACGGATATTTTCATCTATCCGGGCTACGAGTTCAAGGTCATCGACGGGCTCATCACAAATTTCCATCTCCCGGAAAGCACGCTCATTATGCTGGTCTGTGCGTTCATGGGCTACTGGAACACGATGTATGCCTACAAGGAGGCAGTGAAGGAGCAATACCGGTTCTTTTCCTTCGGAGATGCGATGTGCATCCTCCCCAAATAAAAGCAAGCTGCTGTATCCGCGATACAGCAGCTTTTCTCTTATTGCACTTCAACCGGCAGCGGCGGGGCGGTCAGCTCCTGAGTTTCCTGCGTCTCCGCCGGCGCATCCACACCGGACTCCGTCTCCGTTACGGTCATTGTCGTGGTCTCAGGACGAGTTGTAGTCGGCATGATGAACGGGATTTCGCCCTCGCCCAGCGTTGTCTGCGGCATGGTCTGTCCCTCACGGAGTGTCGTGGTCTCCTTGCGCTCCAGACGCGGATCCATCGTCGAATAGCGCGGATCCACTGTGCCCAGATGCTCGTTGACATCCGGGTTGAAGCCGTGAACGCCTGCATTCCATGTGGAAAGCGTATGCGATGTGGTGGTCGTGTGTGACGTGCGTGCCGTCGTAGCATGGGTCGTGGCGGAGAACTCCGTGTGGCGGGTCGGCTCTACGACAATGGTCGGGCGATCCTCCTTCTGAATAGGGAAAAACATCAGGATCATGACTGCAACGGCAGCCGTCACCAGCAGGATTCCACAAACAACCATCGTCCCCTTGGTGGCTTTGCTCAGTTCGTCAACCCAACTCGATTTCTTCATAAATCCTACGATCTCCTTTTATTGGCTGTCCTCTGGCATCTGTACGGCAGCCTGTCTGTAAATGCGACGGTATGCCGTGGGGGTCATACCGACATGGCGCTTGAACTGGCGCATAAAATAAACATCCGTCTCAAAGCCGGAAAGCTGTGATACGGTGGCGATGGCTTCGTCTGTTGTCTCCAGAAGCCGTTTGGAGCAGGCGATCCGGCTTGCAATCACGTCCTGTGTGCAGGTCGTACCGAATGCCGCAAGATAGATCTTGTGGAAATACGGACGGCTGATGCCCAGCTCGTCGCAGATATCCTGAATGAACCAGCTCTCCTCGGGATGCTGGTAGATCTTGTGGCGCAGCGCCGTCAGCTTGTCATAATGCGGCACCTCCGCAGCCCGCGTGACGCTTCCGTCTGATCCCTCCAGCAGCAGGCAGAGCAGCAGCTCTACCGCATGGGCTCCCAGCTCGGATCCGGGTCTCTGCTTTTCCATAGCGGGCAGAATCAGCTTCCAGATTTCCTCGGTGGCAAGCGGCTGCGCAATGGTATGCGTTTCCTTTGCTGTCAGCCCTGCACTGCGGATCTTCCGGATATAGCGATCGGAAAATGTCACGCGCATATACCGGTAGGCTGTGAGGCCCTGCGACTCGATCACAATCCTTCCGTCTTCAAACGGATGAAAGAGGAACGTGAACGGCTGCAGATAATACTGGCGGTCATTGATGCGCAGAATCGTGCGCACGCCGCTCATGATAATAAAGAACTGATGATCGTCCCCTTCGGTCATGATCTGTGTGCCGGCGTGATCCTGCTCGCCACAGTCTGTCAGACATATATCGGGTGTTGTAATCATGCGATTTCCCCCTGTGTGAAAGATACGGTAAAAAAGACGGCATCACTACCGTCCATAGAATACAGCCCCCCAAGCTGTTTCCATCTATATATATCATACTACATTTTACCGTTTTTGTCAAGGCAGGACTCGTCTTTTACATTTGAAAATACAGAATCCGTTTTACCCTCTTGACAAACGCACCTCCATCGTGTATAATAAATATGGAAATTTTTGTCACGCATTGGCACTATACAGAAAGAAGGGAGTTACGACATGCCAACCGATACGTTTTACCGCCTTCCGGAATCAAAGCGGGAGCATGTTCTGAGTGCTCTGCAGTCTGAGATCGCACGTTCCCCTTTTGAGAATTTTTCGATCAATAACGTTCTGCGTGATTCCGGAATCTCACGCGGCAGTTTCTATCAGTATTTCCGCAGCAAGGAGGATATATACCTCTATTTTCTGGCAGGCTATCAGAAAAGCATCCTATCCTTCGCAACCAAGAAGCTTTCCGGCTGCGGCGGTGACCTGTTCGAGGCGCTGGAAAGCAGCTTCCGCTTTGCGGTCAGGATGCTGTGCTACAAGGATTCCCGCGAATTCCGTCACAATTTGTTCTGCAACATGTGGATGTACGAGATGTTGTTTCAGAAGGGAATGAACGGCGAAGCCATCTCTGACGAAATCCATGCATTCCTGAACGAAATCGACCGCAGCCGGCTGAATCTCGCCAATGACGCAGAGCTGCAAACCCTCGTTGAAATCTGCATGACGCTGTCCCTCAAAGAGGTTGCCGGCATCTGTATGGCGGATAAGGGCGAGGAGGAAGTCAATGAGAACTTCGCACGCAAGCTTGCGCTGCTGCGGAAAGCCTATCAAAAACAGGATACCCCCTGACAAATGTCAGGGGGCATTTTTCATGTTTCATACTGGGCAAGGATACGCTGCGCGACCTCGCGGCGCGTGGAGCGGGTATCCATCGCCTGTTTCTCGATATAGCGATGCGCCTCCGGCTCGGAGAGTCCTAGATACTGCACGAGCGCAAGCTTGGCTCTGCCGATCAGCCGCATTTCGTCGATCTTGACCATGAGCTTGGAGTTTTCGCGTTTCAGTCCCATCATTCGCGAGCGCGTTGCCTCGACAAGCCGGATGGACTGGTGCAGCAAGCTCTTGTTCATCGGGCGCGAAACCACACAGACACCGAAATCACCGACCTTGTCCGACACATCATCCGCAATATCTGCCTTGCATAGCAGAATGATACCGGAGCTGGTGCTCTCTGCCAGCATGATCGACAGCTCGTGACCAAATTCGTCCGACAGTGGCGTATTGACAATGATGAGTGCATACTCGATCGTGTTCGTCAGACGGCGCGCCTCGCTGCCGCTTGCCGTGGAGGTGATGTCCGTATAACCATAGGAGTGCAGAAACTGCGCGATCGTTTCCATGGCTTGCTCCGAACCGGATACGATCAAAGCCTTATCCATGTCACAACGACCTCCTTCCTACAGATAGCGTTAAATTACTCCGAATAGAAATACTGCTGCTTTTCAAACTCAGCGCGATCCTCGGCAGCATTATAGAGCGCGATCTGACATTCGATATTCTGGAACACATTACGGC
>ONEQ01000072.1 GCA_900316885.1 uncultured Eubacteriales bacterium
CGGCAAGTGCGCCGCAGCCGAGGGGGCATTCGTTCATGCGCTCCTTGGTGTCGATGAGGCGCAGCAGATCACGGCGGAGCATCTGCGCGTAGCACAGCAGATGGTGTGCGAAGGTGATGGGTTGGGCACGCTGGGGGTGGGTGTAGCCCGGCATGATCGTCTCCTTGTGCTGCTCTGCCATATCGCAGATGGTGACAGCCAGACGGTGAACCATGCGGGCGATCTCGTCGATCTCGTCGCGCAGATACAGACGGATGTCCAGCGCGACCTGATCGTTGCGCGAACGTGCCGTATGCAGACGCTTGCCGGTGCTGCCGAGGCGTTTCGTCAGCTCCGCCTCCACGAACATGTGGATGTCCTCCGCATTGGGGTCAAATTCGAGTGCCCCGCTTTGCAGATCGGCAAGGATGCCGCGCAGACCCTTGATGATGGTCTCGCTCTCGGACTTGTCGATCACGCCGCAGTCGCCGAGCATCGTCGCATGTGCGATGCTCCCGCGGATATCCTGTGCAAACATCCGCGCATCAAAGCTGATGGACGAATTGAATGCATTGACGGTCTCATCGACCTCCTTGGAAAATCTGCCTGCCCAAAGTGCCATAGTCTTTCCTCCGAACGTAAAATTGCTGTCTACCGGGGTGCCGGAGCATCCCCAGCAGGGGGGGCAAAGCGCAGTGCGCCCGCCCCTTTTTAACGGGGGTGGAGGGGGCGGAGCCCCTCCATTCCTCTCCCCCTCCCCTTCAGGGGAGGGGCTGGGGGTGGGGTCACAGCGCAGCACGCCCGCCCCTTATTAACGGGGGGTGGAGTCACGGCGCAGCGCGCCCGCCCCTTTTAAACGACAGCGCCGGAGACTGTGAAAAGCCTCCGTGCTGTGTACATATGTCAGTTATCCTTGTGAACTTGCTTGTAAGCCTCGAGCAGATCGCGCACCGGGATCCCGTCTATCATGGCATCCTCCCAGTTGCAGTCTACGAACTGTGTGCCGACCATGCCGCAGCTGTTAAAAACAGACTCCGACAGATTGATGTGCGCGAAATTGGACGCGCTCATGTTCAGGTGCATCACCGACGCGCCGACCAGATTGGCGTCGCGGAAGCTGATGCCGCGCAGATCCACTGCCTGGAAGGATGCGTTGCGCATACCCATGTTGCGGAACTGCACATTGTGCATGGAGCTCTCCTCGATGCGGGTCTGATCGAGATTGGACTCTGTGATGGCAACGCAGTAGAGATTGTTCTCCTTGAATACTGCGCCGTCAAAATCAGACTCCTCGAATACCGCGCCGACAAAATTCTCGCTGAAGATCGTCTTGCCAGTCGTTTTCCCCTTTTCGCTCATAGCTATCAGTCCTTACTTTTCAGCGTTTCTCTTCTGATCCAGCTTTGCTCTTACCCAGATCGGCAGACCGAACAGATTGATGAAGCCTGCGCTGTCCTTCTGGTTGTAAACGTCATCAGCGTCGAAGGTTGCAACCTCCTCATCGTACAGGGTGTACGGAGAGGTAACGCCCGCGTTGATGATGTTGCCCTTGTAGAGCTTCAGGCGAACGTCGCCGGTGACAGTCTTCTGTGTCTCGGTCACGAATGCGCTCATTGCCTCGCGCAGCGGTGTGTACCACTGACCGTTGTATACAATGTCGGCAAACTTGATGCCGAGATACTGCTTCACTCTTGCAGTCTCCTTGTCGAGGGTGATCGTCTCAAGTACCTCGTGTGCGTGGTACAGGATCGCACCGCCGGGAGTCTCATACACGCCGCGGCTCTTCATGCCGACCAGACGGTTCTCGACCAGATCTGCCAGACCGATACCGTTCTCGCCGCCCAGCTTGTTCAGGGTGGTGACGATCTCGGTGCCGTTCATCTGCTTGCCGTCGATCGCGGTCGGGATGCCCTTCTCGAAGTGGATGGTCACATAGGTGGGCTTGTCCGGTGCATCGATCGGGGAAACGCCCATCTCCAGGAAGCCGGGCTTCTCATACTGCGGCTCGTTTGCCGGGTTCTCCAGATCCAGACCCTCATGGGACAGATGCCAGATGTTCTTATCCTTGGAGTAGTTCGTCTCACGGTTGATCTTCAGCGGGATGTTGTGTGCCTCTGCGTAATCAATCTCCTCATCACGGGACTTGATATTCCAGATTCTCCACGGTGCAATGATCTGCATATCCGGTGCGAATGCCTTGATTGCCAGCTCGAAACGAACCTGATCGTTGCCCTTGCCGGTGCAGCCGTGGCAGATCGCATCAGCGCCTTCCTTCAGCGCGATCTCTGCGATTCTCTTTGCAATGATCGGGCGTGCAAAGGAGGTACCCAGCATGTAGCGGTTCTCATAGATAGCGCCTGCCTGTACGGTCGGGAATACATAATCGGTGATGAATTCCTCGGTCAGATCCTCGATGTAGAGCTTGGAGGCGCCGGTCTTGATTGCCTTCTCCTCCAGACCATCGAGCTCGGTGCCCTGTCCGACGTTGCCGGATACGGCGATGACTTCACAGTTATTGTAGTTCTCCTTCAGCCACGGGATAATGATAGAAGTATCCAGACCGCCGGAGTACGCAAGTACGACCTTTTTGATTTCTTTTGCCATGATTGATCTCCTCCAATTGTTTCAGGCAATGCTTGATTTCCGCATATGCCGTTGATAGGTATCTTCATTATACACCATTCAAGGCAGGGTTGTCAAGTGCTTTTGCATAAATATACAGATTCTTAAAAAATAACGGTCAATTTATGCGTTTTTCAATGCATATAATGAATATTCTGCATATATTCATGTCAGAATTATGAATATGCGGCGCAGAATCCGTTTTTCAACACTCGTCGATATACACAAAAGCCGTTTTCTTCGCTTCTATGCGACAGCAAATGGGACATATCCTCTTTTCAACGGATTTCTACCGTCATTCCACCAGGATTCAACAGCCTTTCCACAGACTTCGTGGTTTTCTCCAAAACTAAAATCTAACATTAATCGACACATGTCGCTCTTGATTTCCGGAAATAAGTATGTTACTATATTCTTGTAGAGCAAAGGAGGAACAAGACGAATGTCAGATCGAAAGAAAGTATTGATCGGTGACGACACCGTGGATTTCGGGATCACAACTGCGAGCGCACTGCGCAGCTATGATCTCTATGCCATCACCCGCCGCAAGGACGGTAATATCCTGCTAAATGCGATCAGAGAAGAAAAGCCGGATGTTGTCGTAATTGACGCGGTGATGCCGCATATGGACGCAATTGAGCTCATCAAGCGCGTCAAGGCAGAATTGCAGATATTTCCCGCCTTTATTGTCACCTCCAGCTATGACAACCCGTTCGTGGAGCGGCAGATCATGGAGCTTGGCGCCCGCTATTTCATGCTTAAGCCGTTTGAGATTTCCGTACTTGCCGAGCGGATCCAGTCGCTCATCGCGCAGCCCATCCGGAATCACAGCAGTCAGGACATGGAGATCCGCGTCACGGAGATCATCCACCAGCTCGGCGTTCCGGCGCATATCAAGGGCTATCATTATCTCCGCGCCGCCATCCTCGCCTCCCTGAACGATCCGGAGCTTCTCGAAAGCGTCACGAAAATGCTCTATCCGACCGTCGCACAAAAATTCGACACCACCTCCTCCCGCGTAGAACGCGCCATCCGCCATGCCATCGAAATCGCATGGGACCGCGGCGATCTGGATGTTCTCAACTCCTATTTCGGCTACACCGTGAACACCTGCAAGGGCAAGCCGACCAATTCCGAATTCATCGCCCTGGTGACCGACAAGCTGCGCTTGCAGCAGAGAGCCGGTATTCAGGAAATGCTCAAGGCGCAGTAACTCCCAACATAAAACGGCTCCCGCCGCAGGGCAGGAGCCGTTTTCTTCATTCCAATGTATTGGGGATTTTCTCACGCAGCTCCGCAAATTTGGAGGCGTTGAGCTTTTCCGCATTGTTCACGAGATAATCCGTCCCGCGGTAGGCATGGAGCCGGAACGGCGGATCATAGTGCAGATCCACATAGTCTCCGTGCAGCTCGATGATGATTTCCAGATCATCGGGCAGAATTGTCCCGAAACGTTTCTTCGTGTAGAAAATGTACTGGTTGATCTCCTCCTGCGGCAGCTCGCCGCCCTTGACGGTCACTCTGAACATGACATTCCCTCCTGTGATCTGATGACTCTTTCAGTATACCATACTCTCCGGGAAATTGCAAGAGGTTTATGACGCTGCCGGACAGTTCAGCATGAAATGCAGTGCCTTTCCGTCCTTGAACGCCACGCGCAAAAGCTGACCCTCACCGTCCTGCATCTCATACCGCCATATCACAAAGCCCGTGTTCCCCTCTGTACCGCGGGATCCGTCGGCTCACCGAGTGCCGCCGTGACCTCCTCCTTGCTGCTCCCGAAGGTCAGCCCGTTGATCCGGACGTCACCAGCCGGAATATCGTTCTCATGCAGGTCCAGGAAGATGATCGGCGTGTTCTCATCCGCAGCATTGACATCCTCCGTCTCCATGCCGACCGAGCAGAAAAATGTCCCGTTCCGGTTCAGCGATGCGATGAGCTTTCCCTCCTTGCTGTAGGTATAGTCCTCCGTTGACAGCTCCATGCCGTCCCCCAGACTTTTCACTGTGATCGGAACCGACAGCGGCGCACCGTTGATCGTCGATACCTCCAGCAGCTTTGCCATCGTCCAGCCGTCTGCCGGCGGTGCGGTCTTCGGCTCCTCATGTGCCGCCATGACTGCCGGTGCATCCGCCGGAGCCGCCTCCGGTTCGGACTTCGCGCAGCCGGCGCAGGCGCTCACCAGAATTGCCGCGCAGAACAGCGCGGCAATAATCTGTTTTTTCATATCATGCTCCCCTTTCATAAATACGCAAGAAAAGGACTGCGCGTGCAGCCCTTTTCATCCGTTACGATTTTGCCGGTGCCTTGCTGTGCAGCAGACCAAAGATGATGCCGCAGACACCGCCCAGAATATGCGTCATCTGGGACACGCTGTCATCCAGCGTCAGACCGTTCAGAATCTCCTGTCCGATGTAGATCACAACGACCAGAACCAGAGACAGTGGGATCTTGCCGTCCGAGACGGATGTACACGAGCAGAGGATGATGAACAGGAACACGATGCCGCTTGCACCGAGCACGCCGTTGGTGGAGATCAGCACATGCGCGATACCGCTGACGATCGCGGTAACTGCCATCATGCCTGCCAGCTCCTTGCTGCCGTATTTCTCCTCCAGCATAGGGCCGAGGAGAATGAGGGTCGTGAAGTTGTTCACGAAATGCCCGATGTCCTTATGTCCGAAAATGTAGGTGAACAGCCGCACATACTGCATCGGGTCGGTCAGGGATGTGCGGTAGCAGGTGAACAGCGCTCTGGTGGATTCACCGAGCGTGGCATAGCCAAAGATCAGCGACACAAACGCGATGATCGTAAAGCCAACCGTCACCGGTGCGTTCATCTCGATCTTCGGTGCTTTCATCGTCAGATCTTGGAGTAGCCGTAGCTGTTGACAATGGCATCCACCTTGGCACCGGATGCGCACAGCGGGCACTCAGAGGGGATGTTGCTCTTGTATTCCGGCATATCGTCCATGCTGAACACGGAGTCAATCTTCACGCCGTTGTACTCATCAAGTGCAGAGAAGATCGCAGCCACGCCTGCGAGATTGCCGGAGTAGTACTGGAGGCACTCCACGCAGCGGGTGATGGACTTGCCAGTGGAAACGCTGCTCATCAGGAGCAGAATCTCCTGATCGTAGATGTGCTTCTGGAGGTTGTCGCGGAAGATCATGTGGTTGTTCATGTTGGTCTCCGGGGAGATCACAGCGATGTCCTGACCGCTGTTCATGCCGCCGCCGTTCTCGCTCAGGTCGCGTGCGAGGAATGCGGCAACCATCTCGGTACCCTCAAAGCAGAGGATCGTGTTGATCTGCTTCTGTGCGTAGAACTTGGCAAGCTCTCTGGCAGCCTCGCGTGCGGCACGGTACTGGGTCTTGGTGGTGGTCATATCGACATAGTAGTTGACGTGGGAATGGTTCGTTGCGAAGTGACCGGGGATGAGTCCCAGCTTGACATTATTATTGTTCTTGGCAACGATCTCGATCATTCTGTTTTCCATAGTCTCGTTTCCTTTCATAATATGCATAGCTAATATACATAGCAATCACATTCTGGCAGGAGTCCTGCGCAGTCTGCTATTATTATAGCAGAAAACTGCCGGATTGTCAATTCTTTTTTCTCTATCCGCAACTTTATGCAGGAGCCGCCCCGCCCCCAGCCCCCTCCCCGGAGGGGGCTTTTGCAGGGGGGATGCGCCCCCTGCACACCGCTTGCGCCCGCCCCTTTTATAAAAGCGGCATGCAGTCGCCTGCACACCGCTTCACATTTATCGGGCAGTCGCTGCGGTTACGGCAGTGCTCTCCTGCACCTTACCGTTGTCGTCTGCCTTGTAATCTCCGTCGCCCCTGCGGTCTGCTACCGCATCGCTCACATCGCTGGCAGCATCGGTCATCAGCTCCTTGCCCCTGGATACGGCATCGCTCGCAAGCTCCCCTGCGCCGCGGACTGCATCACTCGCCATCTCGCTGACATCCTCACCGACGCGGCTCTGTGTCCTCGCCTCCGTCCGGGTTGTCTCCCGGACTGTGGGTGCCGCTGTCGTCTCCGGCAGCCGTGCGCCCGGCTCATTCCGTCTGCCGCCGCAGGCTGTCAGGTTCAGGACACAGAGCAGCGCCGCCGCAGTCAGAAACAGTTTTCGTTTCATCGGTTCATCTCCCTTCACGAGCTGCACAGCAGCTCCGTATCAGTATGCCGCCGGATTCCTGTTTCATGCCTGGTTTGTTTTGCCAATTCGTTTTTATACTTACCGTAAACGATTAATATCTTATTTTTGGTAATGATGTACAATTTGCAAAATCATTTCATGTGCATTCCTCCATTTTTATGCCCAAGGGGTTGCATTTAGATATTAAATCTGGTATAATGATATTACAGACCTGAGATACAGATCCCAGGCACGCTGTACCGCAGCTTTGGCGGTCGGCACTATGAAAAGGTATGATTTTAGTATAAGGAGAAAGAACGCAACATGAGTTGGTATGAAAACGCTATCATCTATCACATCTATCCCCTTGGCTTCTGCGGTGCGCCCAAATTCAATGAGGGCGGTGAGCCGGTCAACCGGCTGGAGAAAATCCTCGAATGGATTCCGCACTTCCAGGAAATGAACGTGGATGCCATCTACTTCGGACCGGTTTTCGAGTCCGTGGAGCACGGCTATGACACCACCGACTACAAAATGATCGACCGCCGTCTCGGCACGAACGAGATGTTCAAGAACATCTGCGACAAGCTGCATGAGGCAGGCATCCGTGTCATCCTCGACGGTGTGTTCAACCACGTCGGCAGAAAATTCTGGGCGTTCACGGACATCCAGGAGAAGGGGCAGAATTCTCCGTACTGCTCATGGTTCCAGAACCTCAATTTCGGCGGTCCGTCCCCCTGCGGCGACCCCTTCTGGTATGAGGGCTGGAACGGTCATTATAATCTGGTCAAGCTCAATCTCCAGAACCAGGATGTCTGCAATCACCTGCTCGATGCGGTGAACTACTGGATGGACGAGTTCAAGATCGACGGTATCCGCTTTGATGCGGCTGACTGCATCGACTTCAACTTCTTCAAGCGCATCCGGAGCTTCTGCAAGGGCAAGAATCCCGAATTCTGGCTCATGGGTGAGATCATCCACGGCGACTACAACCGCTGGGCGAACCCGGAAATGCTCGATTCTGTCACGAATTACGAGTGCTACAAGGGCATCTGGTCTTCGCACAACGACAAGAATTTCTTCGAGATTGACTACTCCATCAACCGCCAGTGCGGTGCGAACGGAGGTATTTACCGCAATCTCAAGCTCTACACCTTCGTGGACAACCACGATGTGAATCGTCTGGCAAGCACGCTCAACGACCCGCATTATCTGTTCACCGCCTACACGCTGCTCTACTGCATGCCCGGTATTCCGTCCATCTACTACGGCTCGGAATTCGGCATCGAGGGACGCAAGGGGCAGGGTGTCGATGCCGATGCACCGCTCCGTCCGTGTCTGAATCTGGTGGACGGCGAGGGCAATCAGGCGCTCTACAAGCATATTGTCAAGCTCGGACGTGTCTACCGGGCATATCCCGCACTGCGTACCGGCGGCTACCGGACGGTCATCATCCGCAACCGGCAGCTCGTATTCTCCAAAGAGCTGGAGGGGCAGACAGTGTATGTATGCCTGAATCTCGACGATCAGCCGTATGACTGCCAGTTCGGCACGCACTACGACGGTCTGGTGGATGTCCTTGGGGGTGAGGCAATCCAGGTCGAGGGCGGCAATGCGCATGTACACATGGAGCCGTTCTCCTCGATGATCCTTGTGCATGATAATATCGAAAATCTCCAGCCGGAGCCGAAGGAGGAGCCGGCAGAGGAGCCACGTGAGATCCATGAGGGACAGCATTACCGCCACTTCAAGGGCGGCAGATACACCATTCTCGGCGTGGCAACACACAGCGAAACGCTGGAGGATATGGTAGTTTACAGAAACGACGATGACGGCGTTGTCTGGGTTCGTCCCAAGGCAATGTTCATGGATAAGGTGAACAATCAGTATCGGTTCACCCTGCTGGATGACTGAATCTCTGGCGAAACGGAAGATGTCCAATCCTTATGAAGGTCGGATGAAACCGCACGGGAATTGCCCGTGTCTGAACTAGCTTTCTCCTAATCACACCTTTCATAGCAAAATTCCCGAGGGCGCAAGCTCTCGGGAGTTTTGTTTTTTCAGTAACCGAAAGCGCCCAATGCCAACGGCAAAGGGCGCTTCGCTTTTTTCGCCGCACATTCGTGCAGCTTGCACTTCATGCATCAGTTGCAGTTGGTGCCGCAGTCCGTGCCGTTGTCCGTTGTGCCCGGACGTCCGGTTTCATTGCCGGTGTTGGTCTGCTTATTGGAAGAATGCTTCTTGCTCATGTCCGCTCCTCCCCTCTCCGCACAATCCCGGACACGCCCCTGCCGGGATGTGCGGCTCCCGTCTTGACCTGCCCGCCGGAGTCTCGCTCCGCTACGTTCAGTGTGTCCCGGTGCGCCTGTTTTATGCATCCGCATAACAGGTGGTAATTTTTAGTTGATTTTGTACAGCTTTTATAAAATTTTGTTCCTGATTATGCGATTTTAGTTGACTTTTCGTCAGAATTATGATATACTATCTATAGGATTCTTTCAAAACGTTTCAGTCCATGCCTCTGAGGAGGAGATCACACTATGAATACGGAATTATTAAATGAAATGACCGAGGAACGCCGCAAAAAGCTCGATGCA
>ONEQ01000031.1 GCA_900316885.1 uncultured Eubacteriales bacterium
CTAGCGATACATACAGTATCGCGTCGTCGTCACTGTACAATCTGCCGAAAAATCTGTGGCACATCTGACGCACTGTCCTTTGTGCGGTATTGCCTTAAATTAAAAAACAAATTCCGTGATGCTCCCAAATCCGAATACCAAAAACTGGCAGATCATCCGTATCGGTTTTTGGTAAGCAATATATGCAACATTTCGTTGCATAAATCGCATTGACTTTGCTTTGAAACTGTGATATAGTAAAATCATCAGAGAAAAATACGAAACGGAAAGAATCTATCACTATCACTTCAAGGAGAATGAAAATTATGAACATGATGAAGAAGCTGGTTTCCGCGATGACCGCCGGAATCATGGCAGTATCCATGGCAGCATCCATGGCATCCGTCAATGCAGCCGACAAGAACGCGATGGAGCTTGTCAACGACATGGGTCAGGGCTGGAACCTCGGCAATACCTTCGATTGCTGGAACACCCGCGGCTGGACCACCGACACCGAGACCGGCTGGGGCAACCCCAGAACCACCAAGGACATGATTACAGCAATCCATGCCTCCGGTTTTGATTCCATCCGTATCCCGGTCACCTGGTATGAGAACACCAACGCACAGACCTTCGACATCGATGATGCCTACCTCGCCCGTGTCAAGGAGGTTGTGGACTATGCACACAGCCAGGGCATGTATGTCATCATCAACATGCACTGGGACTGGGTCACCGACACCTCCAAGAACCTCTGGCTGAACAAGGGTCTGGATGCACTCCCGCAGTTCACCGCTATGTGGACCGAGATCGCCAACTACTTCAAGGACTATGACCAGCACCTCGTATTCGAGGATATGAACGAGGTTGCATGGCAGGATAATCCCTATGCCGGCTATAACGAGAACAGCTACAAGACGCTGAATACCCTCAATGCGGAGTTTGTCAAGGCTGTCCGCAAGACCGGCGGCAAGAACGAGAACCGCCTCCTGCTCCTCGCAGGCGCGAACACCGACCTCGACAATACCTGCAATGCGCAGTTTGTCGTGCCGGATGACAAGATGGTCGCAGTTTCCATCCATTATTACAGACCCTCTCCCTTCTGCGTGGCAGAGCAGGGCGCTGACTGGGGCTATGCCGCAACATGGGGCACCGATTCCGATCTCGCCGCAGTCAAGGCAGATTTCGCCAAGATGAAGACCACCTTCATGGATAAGGGCGTTCCGGTCATCCTCGGTGAGTACGGCGTTGTCACCAGTGACAAGGGCGCGAAGGACAAGCCCTCCATGTACAAGTTCCTGCGCACCGTCGCAGAGACCACCAAGTCCACTGACGGCATCGCATGCTATCTGTGGGATGCCAGCAACGCGGGCGATATGGTTTACTTCAACCGCAAGACCCTTCAGTGGTTCGATCCCGAGATCCAGAAGATCTACGCAGATCTCAAGGGCGGCTCTACCCCCGGCACGGATACGCCCAGCTTCGAGATCAAGAACCGCATCACCATCCCGATTTCTGAGGTTCCGAAGGATGAGAACGGCTATCGTCTCGATCTGACTCCCTACGCTGCCAAGGGCGTGAAGCTCACCGGCGCACTCCTGCAGGGCAAGATCACCAGCGGCGAATCCGTCGGCTACGGCTTCGGCTTTGAGGCAGTCCGCAACGGCTCCGGTTCTCCGGTATGGACCGGCGAGCCCGCTGTTCTCGGCGCTGACGGCATCCTGAATGTCGAGTTCGACGGCAAGGGTCAGGACGATGACGGCACGGCTTACACCTATGAGATCAATATGCGCTATCTCCAGATCCAGCAGTGGTGGACCACACCTCAGAACGGCGCGACCGCAGAGCTGGAGTCCCTCACGCTGATCTTCGACAAGGATATTGACGCACCGCAGACCACAACCGAGCCCACCACCAAGGCAACCGAGCCGACCACCAAGGCAACGGAGCCCACCACCGCGGCAACGGAGGCGACCACTGAGGCGACCGAGGCGACCACTGAGGCGACCGAGGCGACCACTGAGGCAACGGAGGCGACCACACAGGCAACCGAGTCCACCTCCGAGCAGCCGGCAGATGTGACCATTGGCGACCTGAACGGCGACAAGACCATCGATATTATGGACGTGATCGTTATCAACAAGTACCTCCTCGGTACCAAGGATCTCGATGCAAATGCACAGGCTGCTGCGGATGCAGACAAGAACAACAAGGTAGATTCCAGCGATGCGCTTGCCATCCTGAAGCTTGCGCTGAATAAGAATTGACGGTTTGACCTCTCCTTTTAAGACGGGTGCGGGGCGCTGCCCCGCATAACCCGTACTGATTGAACTTAGCATTTACCCAAAAGATAGATGAATGAAAAGCAATGGGAAACCCCTGCTCCGATTCGGGAGCAGGGGTTTGCACGTTATTCTACAGCAATCTCCGAGGTATCGCAGAGCCGCAGGGCTATGACCGCGCCGCGGATGCGGTAGGCGGCAATCCCCGCGCCCCGGTGAACGCAGGTGACACTTGTGCCCGGAATCAGCCCCAGCGCCGTCAGCCGGCAGCGGAGTGTCTCCCGGCAGTCTACTGCCCGTATCCGGGCACATTCCCCCTCGGAGATGCCGGCAAGTGTCCGGTTCTCCATGCACTACCTCCCATGCAGTCTATGACACAAAAGCCCCCTTGGTGAACAAGGGGGCTTTTCCGTATTACTCCTCGGTAGCGGGGAAATTGTTGTTCTGCGCCCATGTCAGGATCGCAGAGCCGGCGGGTGCATGGATCATGCACTTTGTCTCCATATCCTCCAGACCCCAGCTTGCATACTCCAGCGAGGGGTTCTTCACATACAGATCCACCAGACCGCATCCGGTGAACAGCTCACGGTCTGCTGTCGTTACGCTGACCGGGATCGTGATCTCCTGCAGGCTCGTGCAGCACGCAAATGTGCCGCGGCAGAGCTCTGTTACGCTGTCCGGGATGTTCACGGTCTTGAGATTCTCACAGTCCTGGAAGGCGAACTCACCGATCTTCGTCACGGTGTTCGGGATCTCCACGCTCTCGACGGTCGCTGCCGCCTCAAACGCATACTGTCCGATCTCCGTCACCGGCGTGCCGTCAATCTGGGATGTAATCACGACATTGGTATCCTTGCCATTGTACTTGAGGATGCATGCGGTGCCGTCCTCACGCACGGTATAGGTAAAGGCATCCATCGGTGCGGCATTGCTGTCGATCGCAGATTCTGCCTTCTTTGCGAGGGTCACAGGCTCCGTGGCAGGAACATCCACAGCCTGCGGGAATGCAGGGCTTCCGTCAGGGGACGCAGCAGTACCGGGATCCACCTTTTCCTTGCTGCATCCGGCTGTCAGCAGCGCTGCAGCAAGCAATCCACACAGGATCAACTGTTTTCTCATGCTTTCTTACCTCTCTGTTTTGCTCTCTGAACATTGTCCAGAACAGCCTTGCGGATACGCAGATTCTCAGGAGTAACCTCCAGCAGCTCGTCATCAGCGAGGAATTCCAGGCAGTCCTCCAGGCTCAGATTGCGCGGCGGTACCAGACGCAGCGCATCATCCGAACCGGATGCACGGGTGTTGGTCAGGTGCTTGCTCTTGCAGACATTGACCACCAGATCCTCCGCCTTCGGGGATACGCCCACGACCATGCCCTCGTAAACCTCGGTACCTGCCGAGATGAACAGCGTGCCGCGCTCCTGCGCATTGTACAGACCGTAGGTCAGTGCCTTGCCGGTCTCGTGGGAGATGAGGGATCCTGTGCTGCGGCGCGGAATATCGCCCTTGTACGGGATATAGCTGTCGAAAACGCTGCTCATGATGCCCTCACCGCGGGTATTGGTCAGAAATTCGCTCTTGTAGCCGAACAGACCTCTGGACGGTACGAGGAATTCGAGCTTGGTGCGGTTGCCCTGCGGCTGCATGGACTGGAGCTCGCCCTTGCGGGTGCCCATCTTCTCCATGACGGTGCCGACGCACTCCTCCGGCACGTCTACGACCAGACGTTCCTGCGGCTCGTAGAGCTTGCCGTCGATGGTCTTGTAGAGCACGCGGGGCGTGGAAACTGCCAGCTCATAGCCCTCACGGCGCATGTTCTCCACGAGGATGGACAGGTGCATTTCACCGCGTCCTGCGACGGAGAAGGCATCCGTGTTCTCGGTGTCGGTGACACGCAGGGATACATCACGCAGCAGCTCCTTGTAGAGACGCTCGCGGAGCTGACGGGAGGTGACATACTTGCCCTCGCGTCCCGCAAACGGGGAATCGTTGACGGAGAAGGTCATTTCCATGGTCGGCTCGGAAATATGGGTGAACGGGATTGCCTCGGGCGTATCCGGTGCGCAGATGGTATCGCCAATGGTAATGTCCGCAATACCGGACATAATCACGATATCACCGACGGTTGCTGTCTCGGTGTTCACCTGGTTCAGACCCTGCATCTGGGCAAGGGAAACGATCTTGGCATTGTACTTCTTATCGGGGTCATTCGCATTGACCACAACGACCTGCTGACCGACCTTTACGGTACCGCGCTCAATCTTGCCGACAGCGATTCTGCCGACATAATCGTTATAGTCGATGGAGGAAACGAGCATCTGGAAGGGCTTGTCCTCCTCGCCCTGCGGGGGCTGGATGTAGGAGAGGATCGTCTCGAACAGCGGCACAAGGTCAGTGCCCTCGGTATCCTTGTCGAGACTAGCGGTGCCGCTTCTGCCGGAGCAGTAGAGGATCGGAGATTCGAGCTGCTCGTCATCGGCATCAAGGTCGAGGAGGAGGAGCTGTACTTCGTCGGCAATCTCATCCAGACGTGCATCCGGGCGGTCAATCTTATTCACAACGATGATGACCTTGTGGTGCATCTCCAGTGCTTTGGAGAGCACGAAACGGGTCTGGGGCATCGGACCCTCGGCAGCGTCCACCAGCAGAATCACGCCGTCCACCATCGAGAGCACGCGCTCTACCTCGCCGCCGAAATCGGCATGTCCGGGGGTGTCGATGATGTTGATCTTGGTATCCTTGTACATGACAGCGGTGTTCTTGGCGAGGATGGTGATGCCGCGCTCACGCTCGATGTCGTTCGAGTCCATGACACGGTCGGCAACTGCCTGATTCTCGCGGAATACGCCGCCCTGCTTGAGCATCTCGTCTACCAGCGTGGTCTTGCCGTGGTCAACGTGGGCAATAATCGCGATGTTTCTTAAATCTTCTCTTACCATAAATCCGGTTTCATCCTTTCTGACAAGGGGACTTTCACCCCACAGACCTTGCGGGAAAGTCTGTATCAAACGATTCCTATTTCTATTTTCGCATACTATTTTAGTATAGCACAAACCATTTTCAAATGCAATACCCCGGAAAAAACTTCGTCACTTTGTGGAAAAAGTTACAGCCGGAATCTCTTGATTCCGGCTGTATGCGTAATGATCTGTTTTCAGTTCTCCTGCACGGTCAGGTAATTGCGTTTCAGCAGTCCGAGCTGGTTCATGAGCGTGAGCGCACTCGCACAGATGCTGATGATCGCCGCAACGATGACCAGAGCCTTGACAACGTCTTTCATGGAAAGCCCTCCTTATAGGGTGGACTGGAGGGGCAGTCCGCCCCTCCGGTCTCTTCATTAGCCAAGAACGACTACAACCTCATGAACACCGCTGTCAAATGCCGGAACAACCACGCCGTCAACAGCCTTGCCGTCTACGGTCAGGGACTTGACGCCCTTGCAGACGTGGTTCGGATTCTCGACCTTGATGTTGTAGGTCGCACCGCGGAACTGACGGGTTGCCTGGAAGCCGTCCCACTCGTGCGGGATGGACGGATCAACCTTCAGACCGTCGAAATCAGGCTGTACGCCCAGGATATACTGGGAAATTGCAACCATGTTCCATGCAGCGGTACCGGTCAGCCAGGAGTTCTTGCCCTCACCGAAGCGGGATGCATCCTTGCCGGCTACCATCTGACCGTATACATACGGCTCGGTCTTGTGCAGATCGGAGATCTCCTCGTTGAATGCCGGAGCGATCTCGGAATAGTACTTGAATGCCTGATCGCCCTCGCCTGCGTATGCCGCAGCGCAGATGATCCATGCGTTGTTGTGTGTGAAGATACCTGCGTTCTCCTTGTAACCGCCCGGATAGGTGGAGATCTCACCGTACTGGATATAGTACTTGGAGAATGCCGGATTGTTCAGAACCAGACCGTACTTGGTGTTCAGACGCTCGTCGATGGCAGCCAGAGTCTTCTTGTCAGCGCCCTGATCCTTGCCGATCTCGGACATGATTGCGAAGCCCTGCGGCTCGATGAAGATCTTGCCCTCCTCGCAGTCCTTGGAGCCCATCTTCGCGCCGGTAGCGTCGTATGCACGCAGGAACCAGTCGCCGTCGAATGCATGCTCCATGACATTTGCCTTCATCTTGTCGATCTCAGCCTGTGCCTTGACAGCCTCATCGTTCTTGCCGAGGTGCTTGAGGATGCCGACATAGGTCGGACCTGCATAGGTGAACAGGGTTGCCACCATGACAGACTCTGCGATCTTGGAGTAGCCGCCCTCTGCTGCGAACTTCGGGTTGGTGTAGGTCTGGAAGGACTCACCCGGTGTATCGGAGTAGCAGGACAGGTTGATGCAGTCGTTCCAGTCAGCACGCATTGCCAGCGGCAGTCCGTGCGGGCCCAGATTGTTCACGATGTGATAGAAAGAAACGGTCAGGTGATCGAGCATCGGCTTTGCCTTGGATGCGTCGTTGTCATACGGTACGAGCTCATCGAGGATGCCCCAGTCTCCGCTCTCCTTGATATACGCGCCGACGGAGAGGATCATCCACAGCGGATCGTCGGAGAAGTCGCCGCCGATGTCGGAGTTGCCCTTCTTGGTCAGAGGCTGATACTGGTGATAACAGCCGCCGTCCTCGAGCTGGGTGGATGCCAGATCGATCAGACGCTCACGCGCACGATCCGGGATCTGGTGAACGAAGCCCAGAATATCCTGGTTGGAGTCACGGAAGCCCATGCCTCTGCCGATACCGGACTCAAAGTAGGATGCGGAACGGGACAGGTTGAAGGTGACCATGCACTGGTACTGGTTCCAGATGTTGACCATTCTGTTGACCTTGTCGTCCGGGGTGTTGACATTGAAGATGCCCAGGAGCTTGTCCCATGCAGCCTTCAGCTCTGCCAGACCTGCGGCAACCTTCTCCGGAGTATTGTACTTGTCGATCATGGCAAGTGCCTTCTCCTTGTTGATGGTCACGCCGTCAGCCTCGAACTTCTTGTCTGCCGGCATCTCCACATAGCCGAGCACGAATACGAGGGTCTTGGTCTCGCCGGGAGCGAGGGTGATCTCCTTATAATGAGAAGCGATCGGGGACCAGCCGTCTGCGAAGGAGTTGTTTGCCTTGCCTGCGGTAACAGCCTGCGGATCACCGAAGCCGTTGTACAGACCAATAAAGGAGTCACGGTCGGTATCATAGCCGTCGATGGTGTCATTGACGGTGTAGAATGCAAAGTGGTCGCGGCGGTCGCGGTACTCGGTCTTGTGATAAATTGTAGAGCCGACAACCTCAACGCGGCCGGTGGAGAAGTTTCTCTGGAAGTTGGTGCAGTCATCCTGTGCATCCCAGAGGCACCATTCAGCGAAGGAGAAGAACTTGAAGGTCTTGGCAGTGCTGCCCTCGTTGGTGAGGACAACCTGCTGCACCTCGCCGTCGTAGTTCTGCGGAACGAAGAAGGTTACCTCAGCCTTGAGGTCGTTCTTCTTACCGGTGATAACGGTGTAGCCCATACCGTGGCGGCACTCGTAAGCATCGAGCTCCGTCTTGACAGGGGACCAGCCGGGATTCCAGATCGTGCCGTTGTCGTTGATATAGAAATATCTGCCGCCCATGTCGATCGGAACGTTGTTATAGCGATAGCGGGTAATTCTTCTCAGGCGGGCATCCTTGTAGAAGCAGTAGCCGCCGGCGGTATTCGAGATCAGAGAGAAAAACGCCTGTGTGCCGAGGTAGTTGATCCACGGATAGGGTGTTCTCGGTGAAGTGATGACGTATTCCTTCTTGACGTCATCGAAATGTCCGAATTTCTGCATAGCATTGACTCCTTTTGTGTTGGTTTGTTTGCATTTTCAGGACTGCACCGGAGGGTGCAGAGCACTAAGTTTATTATAGCATACTTTGCCCATAATAGCAAGTGTATTTCCCGCCTTGTTTTTGCTGAATTTCCGCGTTTGTAATTGTGCATACCTGACAAATATTTGCATAACCATGAACGGGATGCAGGCAAAGCGTATTCATATTATTGACAAATCCGTGTAATTATGGTATAATTCCAGTAAACGTTTTCGACAACGGTAAAGGGGGACAATTTTATGAGATGCAACGTATGCGGCAGAGAGCTGAAAGAGGGTCAGATGTTCTGCCAGTGCGGCAACACCGTCAGCACACCCGGGAGCAATGGTTCGTATTCCTATGACACAGATGCTCTGAATGTCAATCCGCCTTCATCCAACAAATTCTTAATCATCGGCGTTATTGCCGGATTTCTGACATTTGCCGTCATTGCAGCAGTTCTTGTGGTGTCGATCATCGGCAATCTGAACCAGATGACTGACCGCAGCAAATGGGAAAATGTCAGCAAGCCTGCCTATTCCATCACGATGCCCGGCAACATGAAGGAGACGGATGCGCTCCAGCGCACCGGCGCCAGCCAGATGCAGCATCTGGACACCTACCGCAGCGGCAGCGCGATCGTGGATGTGTCCGTGTATTACTACCCGGCTGATATCAAGAACTACATCAAGCGCCCGATGGCGATTGACCTTGTCAAGAAGGAGCTGAAAAAGCACGATGTAGAGCCGCTGGAGCACGGCGAGCTGATCTATGTGCAGTTCCCGCAGGATTCGGGTCAGGCATTTCTCGGCAACACACAGGCATGGACTGTGGATGCGATGTATATCACCAACGAGGGTCTCTACGAGATCGAGATCTTCACGCCCATGAACAAGAAGGACAAGTACGAGGAAGCCGTCTTTGCGATGCTGGATTCCTTCCGCCCGAAGTCCTCCAACAGCTGAAGTCAAGTCCTCCCGGCTTAACCGGGAGGATTTTTGTGCATATCGCCAAAAATCAAAAAGTTTGTAAAGCTCCTTGACTTTCCACCCGGAATGTGGTATACTGTAAAAGGTCTGGAAAGCAGAACTACTTTACAGGGGAGTGGACAGCATGGCGAAAAATCTGGAGCTTGTGCTGCTGCTCGACTGCTACGGAGAATTGCTCACCGAGCGTCAGCGTGACCTCGCGGAGCTTTACTATAACGAGGACTTGTCACTCTCCGAAATTGCGGAGATGCGGGACATTACCCGTCAGGCAGTCCGCGACAGCCTGCGGCATTCCGAAGCCGTTCTGCTGTCAACTGAACAGAAGCTCGGCATGGCGGCGCGGATCGGCTCCATGCGGCGCTGTCTGGAGGAGATCCGCACCCAATGCGCGGCTGATCTCCCCGATCTACAGAGGATCACGGAGCTGACAGATGAAGGGCTCCGGTTACTATGATGAGAAAGAAGGCGCTTTCATGGCATTTGAGGGACTTTCCGAAAAGCTGAATAATGTCTTTAAACGGCTCAAATCCCACGGCAGACTGACCGAGGCTGACGTCAAGGAGGCAATGCGTGAGGTGCGTCTGGCACTCCTCGAAGCCGATGTCAGCTACAAGGTTGTCAAGGATTTCGTGGCAAAGGTCACGGAAAAGGCGGTCGGCGAGGAGGTTCTCTCCAGCCTGACACCTGCCCAGCAGGTTATCAAGATCGTGAACGAGGAGCTCATTGCCCTCATGGGAAACGACAATGCGCGTCTCGCACTCGCATCCAAGCCCCCGACGGTCATTATGATGTGCGGCCTGCAGGGCTCCGGTAAGACTACCCATTCCGCAAAGCTTGCGAAAATGCTCAAGTCTGAGGGGCACCGCCCGATGCTCGCGGCGTGCGATATTTACCGCCCGGCGGCAATCCAGCAGTTGCAGGTTGTCGGCGAAAAGGCGGGTGTCAAGGTGTTTGAGATGGGGCAGATCGATCCCGTTATCATCGCCAAGCAGGCGGTGCGCTATGCCAAGGACTACGGGCATGACTACGTGCTCCTCGATACCGCAGGACGTCTGCATATCGACACCGAGCTCATGGAGGAGCTCCAGAATATCAAGGCAGCGACCGAGCCGGATGAGATCATGCTCGTCGTGGATGCCATGACCGGTCAGGATGCTGTCAACGTCGCCAAGGCGTTCGACGATGCACTCGGCATCGACAGCGTGCTGATGTCCAAGCTTGATTCCGATACCCGCGGCGGTGCGGCGCTGTCCGTTCTTGCCGTGACCGGTAAGCCCATCAAATTCGTGGGCATGGGCGAAAAACTCGATGATTTTGAAAAATTCCATCCTTCCCGTATGGCATCCCGTATCCTCGGCATGGGCGATGTGCTCACGCTGATCGAGCATGCGGAGGCTGTCATTGACAAGGGCGATGCGGAGCGTCTGACCCGCAAGCTCACAGAAGAAGGAAACTTTGATATGAACGATCTGCTCGATCAGCTCAAGCAGATCCGCAAGATGGGTTCCCTGCGTTCGATCGTGTCCATGCTCCCCGGCGGCGACAAGATCCCGGACGACCAGCTCGACGACAACCAGTTCAACCGGCTGGAGGCACTCATCACATCCATGACACCCGAGGAACGCGCCAAGCCCTCGATCATTAACCCCTCCCGCAAGCGCAGAATCGCAGCGGGCAGCGGCAACAAGGTCGAGGATGTGAACCGCCTGCTGAAGCAGTTCGAGCAGATGCAGAAGGTCATGAAAAAGCTCGGCGGCGGTATCAAGGGCAGAAAGAGCAAGGCGATGATGCGTCAGGCAAAGCGCTCGCTCGCCGGCATGGATTTCAACAATGTGCCCGGCATGAAGCCCCCGAAGCTTCCGAAGGCACCCAAAAAGTAAGTTATCTCGCGGTTCCCCGCTGGATATAGACAACAGCTATCACGGAGGTGAAACAAAATGGCAGTAAAGATCAGACTGAGAAGAATGGGCGCTAAGAAGGCTCCGTTCTATCGTGTTGTTGTTGCTGACTCCCGTTATCCGAGAGACGGCCGCTTCATCGACGAGATCGGTTACTTCGATCCGACCAAGGAGCCGTCCGTAGTCAAGGTTGACGCAGACAAGGCAAAGGCATGGATCGCAAAGGGCGCACAGCCGACCGATACCGTAAAGACCATCCTGAAGAAGGAGGGCATTATCGAGAAGTAATGCTCTGACCCTGCGAGAACGGAGGACGAAGCCGGCGCAATTGCTCCGCTTCCCTCCCTGTCATCGCATTTCCGGAGGAAATCATGAAAGAATTGTTATTTGCTATCGTGGCAGGTCTCGTTGACGACCAGAAAGCCATTGAAATTACACAGGATGAGCCGAATGAGGAAGGCGTGATCGTATTCCATCTGCATGTGGCAGAGGACGACATGGGCAGAGTCATCGGCAAGCAGGGCAGAATCGCCAAGGCAATCCGTACCATCATGCGCTCCGGCGCCGCTAAGAACGGCATGGAGAACATTGCTGTGGAGATCGGTTGATGGGACAGAAGCGCTATCTGGAAATAGGTAAGATCACAAACGTCCATGGTCTTGCCGGGGAGGTCAAGGTCTATCCCTGGTGTGACGATGCGGCGTTTTTGTGTTCTTTTGACGTTCTGTACACCGATAAAAACGGGAAACATGCGGTCGGGATCGAGCGTGCCCGCATCCAGCAGAATATGGTCATTATGAAGCTCGCCGGCACCGATACCCGCGATCAGGCGGAAAAGCTGCGCAATACGATCCTGTATATGGACCGTGACGACGTGGAGCTCGACGAGGACTGCTATTTCATCCAGGATCTCATCGGTCTGGAGGTTCATGACGCCGATTCCGACAAGATCTGGGGCACCATCCGCGATGTGATGCAGACCGGCGCCAACGACGTCTACTGCATCTGGAATGATGCGGAAAAGCGCGAATATCTCGTGCCGGCAATCCCGGATGTCGTGCTGGAGACCAACATTGAGGCGGGTACCATGACCATCCGCCCGCTGGAGGGACTGTTCGATGCGGATTGAGATCGCAACGCTGTTCCCGGAGATGTGCGAGTCGTACCTCTCCGAGAGCATCATCGGACGCGCCCGGAGATCCGGCGCCATTGAGGTACATTGCCACAATATCCGCGATTATACGCTGGATAAGCACCGCCGCGTGGACGATAAGCCCTTCGGCGGCGGCATGGGCATGGTCATGCAGGCGGAGCCCATCTATCGCTGCTGGCAGGCAGTCTGCGAACAGCTCGGAGAGCGCCCGCATACGATTTATATGTCCCCGCAGGGCAAGACCCTCACGCAGAAACGCGCCGTGGAATTATCCCATGAGAGCGCCCTTTTCCTGCTGTGCGGGCACTATGAGGGTGTGGATCAGCGCGTGCTGGACAAGATCGTGGATGAGGAAATCTCCATCGGGGATTACGTCCTCACCGGCGGCGAGCTCCCGGCGCTCGTCCTGACCGATGCCATCGCCAGAATGTGCGGCGGCGTCCTCCCGGCGGCGATCGCCTTCGAGGAGGAGAGCCATTTTTCGGGACTTCTGGAGTATCCCCAGTATACCCGCCCGGAAATCTGGGAGGGTGTGGGCGTGCCGGAGGTGCTCATGTCCGGGCACCATATGAATATTGCCAAATGGCGCAAGGCGGAGTCCCTGCGCGTGACACGTGAAAAACGTCCCGACATGTTGTCAGATGTGGAGAAAGATGCCTGATAGTCTCGCTATCCTTCTATTACGGTCAGTCTCATTTCCGACAAACATCCCCCGCAGATTTAAGTTAAGTTGACAAATTTTACAGCACTCTACACAAAATCTCGGGTTGAAATTTGTGTTACACGGATAGTAAATTTCACAATTTTCATTATTGTGATACTATACAAATCTGCCGCAGCTTGTATATCGCCGATTTTGTCAAACCGTAGAAAATCTCTCGAAATCTCCGAGATGTGCCGAAAACCTGTTGACGTTTGAACGATTTCCATGTATAATAACAATATGCAAGGGTAAACAAAACAAATACACATTTACATTGCAAAGATGGGAGAGTTTGATTATGTTTGTAAAAGATGTAACAGTTCAGAACCAGGTTGGCCTGCACGCAAGACCTGCAACGTTCTTTATCCAGAAGGCAAATGAGTACAAGTCCTCTATCTGGATCGAGAAGAAGGAGCGCCGAGTAAACGCAAAGTCCCTGCTGGGTATCCTTTCTCTGGGTATTGTTGGCGGCACCGACATCCGCATCATTGCTGACGGCTCTGATGAGCAGGCTGCTGTTGAGGCTCTTGTAGAGCTGGTTGAGAGCGGCTTCAGTGATGACAACAGATAAAAACGCGATCATCAAACAAATTGCGCTGTCAGAAATGACAGCGTTTTTTTTGCTTATACAACCTCTCTAAATGTGCAATATCCCATCCTCCTGGGAGTGGATGGGGTGCAGGGGATCCCATCCCCTGCCGGGGTCGAGGGGCAGAGCCCCTTGCGGGTGCAGGGCAGAGCCCTGCTACTCCAGTGCGGAAGTGTACGCATACATATTTTCCGCAAAAATGCCGTACCCTTGTGATGGGTCGTTGACAAAGACATGCGTGACAGCGCCGACGAGCCTGCCGCCCTGTAGGATGGGCGAGCCACTCATGCCCTGTACGATGCCGCCTGCGGTGTCGAGGAGACGCCTGTCTGTGACACGCACGACCATGTTCTGCGTGCTGCTCCTGTAGTCCAGCGACACGATCTCCGCCGTGTAGGCATGCGGACCGCTTTCGTCAATTGTCGCAAGAATCAGAGCATCGCCCTCGGTGATCTCCTGCTGGAGAGCCATCGGGACAGGCGCCCTGTCCGGCAGCTCGCGGAGCTTTCCGAAAATCCCGGCGTCTGCGTTGCAGGACAGCACCCCGACCGGCGCATCCGCCGTGAAATAGCCCTGTAGCTGCCCCGGAAGCCCCGGCTGTCCGGGAATCACGCCGCTGACCGTCACGGCACTCGCTTCACCGGATGCCAGCGGGATCAGCTCACCCGTGTCCGGGCCGCAGATCGGGTGCCCTAAGCCCCCGAATGCGCCGGTATCCGGGTCAAAATACGTCAGCGTCCCGATGCCTGCGGCACTGTCACGCACCCAGAGCCCCGTCTGACAGCGCTTTGCCGCAATCGAATACACCGGGGTCAGCGTGAGCTCCTGCAATTCGCTCCCGCGCAGCACCGTCAGCTCCATCGCATCGCCGTTTGCCGCCGCCTGCCGGAATTCGTCCGTTGACCGGATTGCCGCGTGATCGGCTTCCACGATAATATCCCCGATCTCCAGCCCTGCGTCAACCGCCGGACAGCAGTGTCCGCTGCCCGACATCACCTCGCCAAAGCCGACAACCATCACCCCGTCCATCAGCATCTTCACCCCGAAGGGCTCGCCGCTGGGGACAAGCATGACCGGATCCGCCTGCCGCAGCTGCACATCCTTGACAGGGAATACCCCCAGGAGCCGCAGAGACGCCGTCTGCGGGGCGCTGCCGTATTGGGCGGTCTGTGCCGCGGGCTGTGCGGGAACGGCGGTAATGGGGATCGTGCTTGCGATGCAGAGCCCCTCGCCGCACCGGATGTGATATTCGTCAGGCAGCCGGTCCGCATAGTAGAGCGAAACGCCTGCCGGAATCAGCAAAAGCAGCGTCATCGTCATCAGGATGCGCTGCCAGATGGGAACGGGCATCTGCCCGGTATCAGATCTGCATTTCATCCGTCACCTGCTTTCTGTGCATGCGGTCATGCACATTCATAGCATGGACGCAGGCGCCGGATCTATACGATAGAATATGTGGAAACGGAATATGCCTCTCAGAAGCTCTCAGCGACGCGCTGACGGCGTTCCTTTCGCCGTGGGTACTTTTCTGCCCAAAGGCACCAAACGCCTGTACGCGCCCGTGAGACGGCTGATACGCAAAACAAGGAGCATCGGTCTGAACCAATGCTCCTCGTTTTGTTTGTTTGTTTGAAGAAAATCGTCTGAATTGTAAAGGGTGCGGCTTACTTGAAATAATTGCGCACACCGTCGCCGTGGAAGCTCAGATACCCGTCGGCATACTGGGTCGGATCCGCAAGATACGTATCAACAGCTTCCCTTACCATATTCGTTACCTTTCCGGAGAAAGCATTGAGATCTGTGTAAGTGGAAGAACCGGTGAACTGGTATTTCTGGGTCAGAACGCCGTAAATCGAATTCGGGTATTTGCTGGAATTGACGCGGTTCATGATAACCTCAACGACCTTAGCCTTATCCTCAACGGAAATG
>ONEQ01000283.1 GCA_900316885.1 uncultured Eubacteriales bacterium
CTGTAGGTCTCCATGAAATAACCGCGGTTATCGCCGTGAACCGCCGGCGTGATAACACAAAGTCCCTCGATGCCGCCGACGTTTTTTTCAACTGTGATCTGTCCCATTACTGAATCTCCTTCAAATATCTTGCAAGTGCATCCTGCCATGTCGGCAACGGTGTGAAGCCGTTCTCGACGAGTTTTGACTTATCCAGCCGACTGTTGAACGGTCTAGCCGCCTTGGAAAGACCGTATTCTGCCGTTGTGACAGGAGTTACCTTTGTGGACATCCCAGCCTGCTTGTAAATCTCAACTGTGAAATCATACCACGAGATATAGCCGCCCTCGTTGGTCGCATGGTAGTAGCCGTACTTGTCCGTTTCAGCCATATCCACCAGCAGACGTGCGAGATCATAAGTATAGGTCGGCGTGCCGATCTGGTCGCTGACTACGCGCACTTCATCATGTGTCTTACCGACATTGATCATCGTCTTGATGAAGTTCTTGCCGTTCACGCCGAACACCCACGCGATGCGCACGATGAAGTATTTTTCAAGTGTATTCGCAACCGCACGTTCGCCATCCAGTTTGGACTGACCGTAGACATTCTGCGGCGCATAATCCTTGCAGTCCGGCTGCCACGGCTCCTCGCCCTGACCGTTGAACACATAATCCGTCGAAATATAGATCATCTTGCAGTCCAGCTTCTTGCAGACATCCGCAATATTCTGCGTGCCGTCCACATTGATCGCTCTGACCTTCGGCTGATTCTCCTCATCCTCGGCTGCGTCCACTGCCGTCCATGCGGCACAGTGGATGACAACATCCGGCTTGATTTCTACAATCGCCTTCTCAACCGCCGCTGCATCGGTGATATCGAGCTGCACATACGGAAAATCAGTATCTATGGCTTTGAGGATATCGCTGCCGATACCCTCATAACCACGTTTTGCTAGTTCATTCATCACATCGTATCCGAGCTGTCCGCCGACACCTGTTACAAAAACCTTCATGCTCACACCTCTGCACGATTGCCGTACATCTTCTCGTAGTAGTTCTGATACTCGCCGGAAATGATGGTCTCCCACCAGTCCTTATTGTCGAGGTACCACTGAATGGTCTTCTTGATGCCGACCTCAAACTTGGTCTCAGGCAGCCAGCCAAGCTCATTATGGATCTTGGTCGGGTCGATCGCGTAGCGCATATCATGACCCTTACGATCCTCAACATGAACGATCAGACTCTCCGGCTTGCCGAGCTCCTTGCAGATGAGCTTGACGATATCGATGTTCTTCATCTCGTTATGACCGCCGACATTGTAAACCTCGCCGACCTTGCCCTTGTGGATGATGAGATCGATTGCACGGCAGTGATCCTCGACATACAGCCAGTCGCGGACGTTCAGCCCCTCACCGTAAACCGGGAGCGGCTTGTCTGCGAGCGCATTGGCGATCATCAGCGGGATCAGCTTCTCCGGGAAGTGATACGGGCCGTAGTTGTTGGAGCATCTGGAAATGGTCACAGGCAGACCGTAGGTGCGGTTGTAAGCCATAACGAGCAGGTCAGCACCAGCCTTGGAGGAGGAATACGGAGAGGAGGTATGGATCGGGGTGGTCTCCGTGAAGAACAGGTCAGGACGGTCGAGCGGCAGATCGCCGTATACCTCGTCGGTGGACACCTGATGGTATCTCTGGATGCCGTACTTGCGGCAGGCGTCCATGAGCACCTGGGTACCGAGAATGTTGGTCTGGAGGAAAATCTCCGGGTTCTCGATGGAGCGGTCAACGTGGGACTCTGCTGCAAAGTTGACAACGATGTCCGGATGCTCCTCCTCAAAGAGCTTATACACGCCCTCACGGTCACAGATATCAAGCTTCACGAAGCGGAAGTTCGGATTCTTCATGACAGGCTCAAGGGTGGAAAGATTGCCTGCGTAGGTGAGCTTATCCAGACAGATGATTCTGTAATCCGGATAGGTATTCAGCATATGGAACACGAAATTCGAGCCGATAAAGCCGGCACCGCCTGTTACGATAATGGTCATGATTCTTTCTCCTTAATATTTAATTTTTCCTTCAGCAACTTTTTTCAGATGTGCGCCATAGGGGGATTTGCCGTACTTTTCAGCCGACTTCATCAGTCCCTCACTGTCGATCCAGCCATTAATGAACGCAATTTCCTCGGGCGCAGAGATCTCGATTCCCTGACGGTTCTGAACCATCTGCACAAAGTTCGTTGCCTCTGCCAGGCTGTCCATTGTTCCGGTATCGAGCCAAGCGAAACCTCTTCCAAGAAGCTGTACATCCAGCAGGCTCTCATGCAGATACATTTCATTGAGTGTGGTGATCTCCAGCTCACCGCGCGCGGAGGGCTTTACCTGATTGGCTTTTGCGCTGACACCTGCGGGATAGAAATACAGACCTGTTACCGCATAATTGCTCTTGGGATTGGCAGGCTTTTCCTCGATGGAGAGCGCATGACCGTCCTTGTCAAAATCAACGACACCAAAACGCTCCGGATCCGGAACATAGTAACCAAATACGGTAGCACGCTTGTTTTCCTCAGCATTCTGCTTGGCAGAACGCAGAATCGTTCCAAAACCATTCCCAT
>ONEQ01000215.1 GCA_900316885.1 uncultured Eubacteriales bacterium
GGGGTACCTTTATAAAACAGCACAGGAGCTTGGCTGCAATAAGATCGCGCTGGGTCATCATTTTGATGATGTGATTGAAACGATCCTCATGGGAATGCTGTACGGCTCGCAGGTGCAGACAATGATGCCGAAGATTCACAGCGAGAATTACAAGGGGATGCAGCTCATCAGACCGCTGTATCTGGTTCGCGAAGCGGATATCATTCACTGGAAGCAGTACAATGACCTGCAATTTATTCAGTGTGCCTGCCGGTTTACGGAAAACTGCACCATGTGCGACAACGGTGGCGGCGGATCAAAGCGTCAGGAGATCAAGGTTCTGCTCAAGCAGCTGCGTGCCGTCAATCCCGCCATTGACATGAACATTTTTCGGAGTGTGGAAAATGTCAATCTGCGGACAATTATTTCCTATCATGACGGGAACGAATATCATCATTTTCTGGAACGATTCCGGGAGGACAGCCATGCAGACGATCTATCTTGATTACGCTGCCGATACGCCGCCTGATGCAGCAGTTATACAAGACTACACACAAGCAGCGCAAAATTGCTTCGGCAACCCAAATTCTCTGCATCCAGAGGGAGCCAGATCGAAAGACCTGATGAACCGCTCTCTGCAAAGCATTGCGGAGCTGCTGCATGTGCAGCCGGATGAACTGATCCTGACAAGCGGTGCCAGTGAAGCCAATAATCTTGCTGTCAAGGGTGCGGCTTATGCATCGCGCCGCAAGGGAAAGCACATCATTTCCACATTTCTGGAGCATTCCTCCGTCAGCGGAGCATTGACGTACTTGCAGGAGCAGGGCTGGGAGATCGACATTGTGCAGCTCGATGCGGACGGTCGGGTAGATGTGCAGCATCTGGCTTCGCTTCTGCGGGAGGATACGGTGCTTTGCTCGGTTTGTGCTGTGGACAGCGAGCTGGGCATTGTACAGCCGGTGCAGAAAATTGCCGCACTTCTGAAGGAATATCCAAACTGCCGGTTTCATGTGGATGCAACCCAAGCAGTTGGCAAGATCCCGCTTGACCTGACTGGTTTCGACCTTGTCAGCTTTGCACCGCATAAATTCTACGGTCTGAAGGGTTGCGGTGTTCTTGTCAAGCGCAAGGGCGTGATCCTGGAACCGCTGATTCACGGCGGTGCCAGTACAACGCTGTACCGCAGCGGAACACCGGACGCTCCGGCGGCGGCTGCCTGTGCGAAAGCGCTGGAGCTTGCCCTGCAGGAGTTCCCAGAACGAAGTGCTGTGGTGCAGAAGCTGAACGCCGAGCTCCGCGCAGAATTTATGAAGCTACCGAACATCCGCATCAACAGTCCGGACCATGCTGTTCCCTTCATCCTGAATCTTTCCGTCAACGGCATCAAGGGTGAAGAGATACGGAAGCGTCTGGCAGAGCGCGGTGTTTGTGTCTCAGTCAAATCCGCCTGCTCCGTTCCGAACACGCCTTCCCGCGCTGTCATGGCACTGACGCACGACCGGAAAAATGCACTCAGCTCCTGGAGAATCAGCCTTTCCCATCTGGCAACACAGGCAGAACTGGAAACTTTCCTGCACATTTTAGCCGAGTGTATGTAAATACGTAAAGTAAGAGCATCCATATTCTTCCATAATCCATGAAGCGAGGCTTTACATCATTTTGCGAAGAGATAATTTTGAGATGCCCTTATGAGACACTGTCAAATCAGATATGCAAGCCTGTTCCACATGGGGCAGGCTTGCTTTGTAATATCCGGTTCTCAGCTTTGCTGATAGGCTGCTATCAAAAAAACGCATAACTCTCACTTTTTTCGATAGGAACCACTCAAAAAGCAATATTGGACAAACAGTAAAGCCTATGGTATAATACTCACATAGACCGGGATACCGGCTAAACTGTAATAAGGAGAGATTTATGATGAAAGAGAAAACAAACAGATCTGCTGCACTCTGGCTTGCAGCAATACTGACAGTCGTCACGCTGACGGGCTGCTCCGCAAAGACTTCAGATGCTGCCGCCAATGAAACACAGTCTGCAAACACGGCAGCTTCCCAGACAGATGGCAAGTCAGAAACCCAACCCGCAGAAAAGAAGCATTTCAGCATCGGCTATCTGCCGTCCACCGGGCATCTGCTGTACTTTGTCGCCAAGGAGGAGGGCTTCTTTGAAGCCGAGGGACTGGATGCCGAATTACAGCTGTTTGACAGCAATAACAACATGCTCAGTTCCCTGGAATCCGGCAAGCTGGATGCCGGCGCTCTGGGCAGCACAGAGGTCGTTTCCTATCTCCAGCAGGGCTATGATCTGACACAGATCGGCGGCATCATGACGGAGGGTCATGCGCTGCTCGTCAAGCCGGAGATTGTGGAGGGGCTTGACAGAAAGGATTACAGTCTGGAGCTGCTACGCGGCAAGCGCATTGCCGTGGTACCGCTGGGAACACAGGATATTGTATGGCGCATCGGTTTCCGCGAGGCAGGGCTTGAGGTCGGAAAGGACGTGGAATTCGTCGATGTCGAGAGCGGAACGGCTGCATTTGCCGCGCTCAACAATGCGGATATTGACGGTGCGCTTGTCTTTACACCGTTCCGTGCGCAGGGCGTGAATGACGGCTACGTCATCCTGAATTATTCCGGCGAGATCGAGGGCTTTGACAAGCATCCGTGCTGCCGCAACATGGCGGAAACTGCAAAGATCAATGCCGATCCGGATGCCTACAAGGCATATCTGAAAGCACTGATCCAGGCGTATAAATTCTATCAGGAGAATCAGGACAAGACGGTAGAGGATATTGTCAAATATGTCAGCGTAGATGCGGATCTGATCCGGCAGGAGACCTACGGCGAGCATATCAGCTCCTATCCTGACCCGGACAAGAAAACCATCGTGGAATGGAAGAACCACATGGTCGATCTTGGCTATTTCGAGGATTTTGACATCGGTTCCCATGTGAATACAGACCTCTACAAATCCGCACTGGATGAGGTCATTGCCGAGCATCCGGATGATGCCGCTTTCTATGAGGATCTGGTCAAGCATTATCAGGAATACGACCAGTAAGGGGGCAGTCGGATGACATGGAAAGAACGCTTTCTCCGGATTCCCCACATCTGGTTCCTGCTTTTGTTGCTGATACAGCTCCTGCCGGATGCTTCGGATAACTCCTATGACCCCGGCTATGTGACCGGTTTCGCAATTGCATTAGAAGTGCTGTTTCTGGCGATCAGCATTTTCAGCAAAAAAGCGGAGACGGTCTCGGAATCCGGAAAACTCATCGGCGTGGTAGAAATTCTGGTTCTGCTCTGGGTGCTGTTCGGGCAGAAACTTGGACTGCTCAATGCGAAGATGTTTCCGGCGCCCGGTATCGTATTTCACCAGTTCCTTGAAGATCTCCAGCCGCTGGGCGCTGCGGTATGGGTATCGCTCCGCACCATTCTGGAGGGCTATCTTCTTGCATTGGCTATCGCCATTCCGATGGGACTGGTACTCGGCTGGTTCAGGGCGGTGCGCTCCACGGCAAACTATGTGGTGCGCTTTGTCAGTGCCATTCCGCCAATCGTCTATATTCCATATGCCATCGCCCTGTTTCCGACGATGACGGCTTCCAAGGTGTTCATCATTTTCGTTGCATCCTACTGGCCGGTGTTAGCCGGAACGATGACGGGCGTGGTCAACATTGAAAAGGGCATCCTCGATTCTGCCAGGGTGCTTGGTGTCGGAAGCATGACCATGCTGACGCGCATTATTCTGCCGGGTTCACTGCCGTACATCTTCAACGGTGCCAATCAGGGGCTTGGTATCTCGTTTATCCTGCTGACCTCGGCGGAAATGATCGCGGCGGATTCCACCAATCCGGGACTGGGATTCTACATCTGGAATTTTTCCAATTTTGCGAATTACAAACGTGTGATCCCTGCTATTATTGTACTGGGAGCAGCCATTTGCCTGATCTCCTTTTTGATCAAGCTGATCCAGAATTACCTGCTTCGCTGGAAGGCTCCCGTTTAATCAGCTTATATCACTAATCCTTTCATGAGATCCGGTAGGCGTGTCTTACCGGTTCTTATTGTTTTGCCTGTGTTATCATATTTTCTGATAATCAGTTATCAGAAACCGCAATTGGACAACATTACGCAGATATGCTATACTAATACTTGCAGCAAGACTAAAACTGCT
>ONEQ01000092.1 GCA_900316885.1 uncultured Eubacteriales bacterium
TTAAGCTCTTTCACGTCGAAAATACTTGGCTGGTGACGGCCTGGAAAATTAGATAGGTGCCGGCATGTTTGAAACCCGCTTCTTTTGAAGCGGGTTTTTGTTTGTTTCTGCAAAAATATCCTCCGATTTTTGTCTAAAAACCCTATGACATGATTTCCGAAAATATGGTATAATCAAGATATACCGTAAAATCGCAGAAATTGGAGGTAGCTCATGGAACTGAAAGCCGATGAACTGGTCGTATACAAAAGTGCCGGGGTATGCCGTGTGGTGTGCGAGGAGGAGCAGTGCATGGACGGCAGGACGTATGTGAAATACTACAAGCTCAAGCCCATTTCCGACGAAAACTCGACCTATTACATCCCGGTCGCAGCGGCGGAGGAAAAGCTCCGGCGACTGCTGAAAAAGGACGAGGTGCTGGCGCTGATCGACTCCATGCCCCGCAGTGCGGAGGATGATGATGCGGTCTGGTCGGAGAACCGCCGCGAGCGCAAGGAGCGCTATACGCAGATCCTGCGCGGCGACGACCAGAAGGCGCTGATCGGGCTGATCTCGTCGCTCTATTTCAGGAAGCAGGATCAGGAATCGCGGGGCAGACGTTTTTCGACGATGGACGAAAGTGCCATGAAAAGCGCGGAAAACCTGATGCTCCAGGAATTCGGTGTCGTGCTTGGATTGGAGCCGGAGCAGGTGCGCGGCTTCATCGCAGATCGGGTCAATGCATGAAAAAAGCCAGTGTATGGGCATACACTGGCTTTTTCTTATTGTGCTGGCATCGTTTCCGGGTCGATATACTTCCCGTCCTTGAGCACCTCGAAATGCAGATGCGATTCACCGGTACTCTCCGCATCCGCCGTCTGCCCGACAGCACCGATGACTGTCCCGGTATCCACGCTGTCGCCCTCCGAGACCTCTAGCCCGGCGCCGAGATTGCAATAGCGCGTGATATAGCCGTTCTTATGATCGATCGTCACGGTAACGCCCCACAGCGCATCCTCACACACCTGCGATACCACGCCGGCACCCGCTGCCTTCACCGGATCGCCCAGCGCCGCGGCAAGATCGACACCGTTATGCGTCTGCCAGACCCCGGTGGTCGGGGATTTCACCAGCGCTCCGCCGCTGAACGGCTGGATCACGCCGCCCTCGACGGGCTTGCAGAACTGCGGCGGCTCCGTCGGTTCGGTCATCGGCACCGTCTCGGTGCGCGTTTCGGCAACGGGTGCCGCCGCTTCGATGGTTTCGAGCGTGCGTGGCTGCGTGCGGTATTCCGTCACGATCTCGGTTTTCAGCGCCGTCGTCATGGGGATGCGCACGGGCTTGGTGCAGGGGGGATTGGTTGCAGGCGGCATCGTGCCCACAGTCGCCTCAAGTCCGACGCGGAGCTCCTGCCGGGTCTGTGTATACGCGAACAGGCACGCCGCACCGATCATGGCTGTACAGCAGAGCATGACCAGCCAGAAGCGCAGAATATGGGTTTTCTGGATCTTTTCTTCATTGGATTTCATCGAAATCACCTCCGAGGATAGCATTGCCAGCACGACAGATTTTATACAGGGCTTGCAAATTTTTCTAGGATGGAGTATAATAGAAGTAGTCTGTGATTCGGAGGTCTGTCATGCAGAAGCTATTGCGTTTTCTGAAACCATATACGCGCTATATCGTCCTCGGACCGTTCTTCAAGCTGCTGGAAGCAGTCTTTGAGCTGATCGTTCCGGTGGTCATGGCGCGGATCATCGATATTGGCATTGCGAACCGGGATACGCGCTACATCTGGCATATGAGCATCGTGCTCGTTATACTCGGCATCTGCGGGCTGGGCTTTGCCCTGACCTGTCAGTATTTCGCATCGAAGTGCGCCTTCGCCTACGGTACGGATCTGCGCAGTGCGCTGTTCCGGCACATCAACACCCTGTCGCGCACCGAGCTCGACCGGCTGGGCACCTCGACGCTCATCAACCGCATCACCAACGACGTCACCTCCTCCCAGCAGGGCGTGAATATGGCGATTCGTCTCGGCACTCGTGCGCCGTTCCTCGTGATCGGTGCGATTGTCATGACGCTGCTGATCGACTGGCAGCTTTCACTGATTTTCCTCATCATTGCGCCGATTCTGGGCGTTGTGCTCTATTGCGTCCTCACCCGGACGATTCCCATGTACACCCGCAACCAGCAGAAACTCGATGTGATCGCCCGCCATACGGGCGAGAGCCTCGACGGTGTGCGTGTGATCCGCGCCTTCTCCAAGCAGCAGCAGGAGACAGAGCGCTTTGCGCAGGAATGTGCCGACCTTGAAAAGAGCATGATCGCCGCAGGACGCATCTCCGCGGTGCTGAATCCCGCGACCTTCCTGATTATGAACCTCGGCATTGCAACTGTCCTCTGGTTCGGCGGACTCCAGATCGATGCAGGGCGGCTCTCGCAGGGCGACCTGACCGCCTTCACCAACTATATGACCCAGATCCTGCTTGCCGGCGTGCAGCTTGCCAACCTGATCCAGATCCTCACCAAGGCACAGGCATCCAGCCTGCGCGTGGCGGATGTGCTGGAGACGCATTCCACCATGCAGGGCGGCAGCGCACAGGTCACCGACAGCCGCGAGGCGATCTGCTTTGACCATGTGTCCTTCACCTATGCAGGTGCCCCGCATCCGGCGCTGGAGAATATCAGCTTCACTCTGCAAAAGGGACAGACCCTCGGTATCATCGGCGGTACGGGCTCGGGCAAATCGACCCTTGCGCAGCTCATCATGCGCGGCTATGACGCCACGGAGGGCACAATCCGCGTATTCGGGCAGGACGTGAAGTCGTTCGATCTGGATGCGCTCAACCGCGCCATCGGCTATGTGCCGCAGAAGGCGCTGCTGTTCACGGGGACAATCGAGGAGAATCTCCGCTGGGCGGATGAGAATGCGCCGAAGGAAAACCTCCGCCGTGCGCTCGAAATTGCGCAGGCATCGGATTTCGTGGATAAGCTCCAGTACGGGATGCAGACCCGTCTGGTGCAGGGCGGACGCAATCTTTCCGGCGGTCAGAAGCAGCGTCTGACGATTGCCAGAGCGCTGTCCGGCTCGCCGGAGATGCTCGTGCTGGATGACAGCATGAGCGCCCTGGATTATGCGACGGATGCCGCTCTGCGCGAGCAGCTTCACACCCGCTGCCAGGGGATGACCAAGGTCGTGATCTCCCAGCGTGCGACGTCTTTGCGGGATGCGGAACTGATCCTCGTCATGGAGGACGGAAAATGCGTCGGACAGGGCACCCATGAGGAGCTTCTGAAAACCTGCGAGGTTTACCATGAAATCTATGCAACCCAGAATACGTGAGGTGACAGACAATGAATGACATGCTCCGGGAATTTACCAGCTACGGACAATTCCTGATCCCCCTCCTGACCGTCAAGCACGAAATCGAGCCGGAACGGGTACAGTGGGGCGATAAATTGCAGTATTTCCTGCACTATACACCGCCCGAGAGAAAATCCGATGTCATCGTGATCTACATCCACGGCGGCGGCTGGAACAGCAACGAGGCAAAGACCTTCCACTTTATCGGACAGTTTTTCGCGCAGTCCGGCTATGAGTGCGTGCTGCTCAATTACCGCAAGGTGCCGAAGGTACATTATGCGGAGATCGTCTCGGACGTGTTTGCGGGCTTCTGCGAGGTGCGCAAGCGCCTCTCCGCGAAGCAGAACACCCAGTACATCATCATCGGCTCGTCCGCCGGGGCGCATCTGGGGGCGCTTCTGTGCTACGATACCGAGTTACAGCGCAAGTACAAGATCGGACCCAAGGCATTCCGCGGGCTCATCACCCTTGCCGGACCGCTGAGCTTTGATGCGCCCCGGACGTGGGTGCTCAATTCCCTGCTGAAGGGGCTGTTCGGCTCGAAGGACCGCGAGGTCTGGAAGCAGGGCGAGCCTGTGCTGAAGCTGCGGCGCGGACAGCGGATCCCGGTGCTGGTGATCCAGAGTGCGCATGACGGGCTCATCGGACTGGCGCAGGCGAAGAAATTCGTTGCGGCGGCGCAGAATCTGGGCATCCGTGCGCGGCTCCTCGAGGTGGAGTCCTCGCAAAATACCCATTCCGCCTACAGCGCCGGCATCTTCTTCGAGACGCCGGAAACCTCCCAGACCCTCGGCTGGGTCATGAAGCAGGTGGCGGCGTGGGCGAATTTCAAGTAAGAGGTTACTGTCATGAATAAAACCATCCGCCGCATCATGCGGTATGCCACCCCCTACAGAAAATACCTGCTCCTGACGGTGGTTCTGAGCTTTATCGGGGTGTCGCTGTCGCTGCTCGTGCCGATCTTCATCGGCAAAGCCGTGGATCTTGCCGTTCCGCTTACCGTACCGCTTAGCACGAACACTCGTATCGACCTCGCTGCCATTCTTCAGGTTGTGATCGAGCTGTCGGTTGTTGTGGTTGTCAGCGCCCTGTTCCAGTGGTTACAGGGGCTGTGCATCAACCGTCTGACCTTCGGAACGGTCAAGGATCTGCGCTCCGATCTTGAGGCAAAGCTCCAGACCATGCCCATCTCCTACATCGACGGCAACGCCCGCGGCGACCTGATCGCCCGCGTCGTGCCGGATATTGAGATCCTGTCCGACGGTCTGCTACAGGGCTTTGCACAGCTCTTCTCCGGGCTTGTGACCATCGTGGGAACGCTTGCCTTCATGCTGACCATCAACATCAAGATCGCGCTGCTCGTGGTCGTCCTGACGCCGCTGTCGTTCGTTGTGGCGGCACAGATCACCAAGGCATCGCACAATGCGTTCGTCTGGCAGTCCGAGCTGCGCGGCGAGCTGAGCGGACTCACCGAGGAGCTTGTCGGCGGCGTGAACGTCGTCAAGGCGTTCGCCTATGAGGACAGAGCGATCGGCCGCTTTGAGGAGATCAACCGCAAGCTCGGCGCGGCGGGGCAGAAGGCGACGTTCTTCTCGTCCATGTCGAATCCCTCCACGCGCTTTGTCAACGGGCTGATCTATGCGGCAGTCGGCACCTTCGGCGCACTGGGCGCCATCGGCGCGATGCCGTGGATCGGCGTCATGAGCGTCGGCAATCTGGCGAGTTTCCTCGCCTATGCGAACCAGTACACCAAGCCGTTCAACGAGATCTCCGGCGTCATTGCGGAGCTCCAGAATGCGCTCTCCTGCGCCCAGCGCGTGTTTGACGTGATGGATGCCCTGTCCGAGCCTGCCGAGGATGCACAGCCCGCCGGCGAGGTCAGGGGCGAGATCGCGTTCGAGGATGTGAGCTTCTCGTATTCCAAGGACAAGCCCCTCATCCGCGGCTTTTCGATGAAGGCGAAGCCCGGACAGCGCATCGCGATTGTCGGGCCGACGGGCTGCGGCAAATCGACGATCATCAACCTGCTGCTCCGGTTCTATGAGATCGGGTCGGGGCGGATCACAATCGACGGCGTTTCCACCCGTGACATGACCCGCGACGATCTGCGCCGGCATTTCGGCATGGTCTTGCAGGAGACGTGGATTTTCACCGGCACGGTCGCGGATAATATCGCCTACGGCAAGCCTGATGCGACCCGCGAGGAAATTGAAGCCGCCGCACGCGAGGCGCATGCGCACAGCTTCATCAAGCGCCTGCCGGACGGGTATGATACGGTGATTTCGGACACGTCCGGGCTGTCGCAGGGGCAGAAGCAGCTTTTGTGCATTGCGCGGATCATGCTGACGAATCCCCCGATGCTGATCCTCGACGAAGCGACGAGCTCCATCGACCTGCGCACGGAGCACCGCATCCAGCGGGCGTTCCAGAAGCTCATGGAGGGCAAGACGAGCTTCATCATTGCACACCGGCTCTCAACCATCCGCAGCGCGGATCTGATCCTTGTGATGCGCGACGGCAACATCATCGAGCAGGGCACGCACGACCAGCTCTTGCGCCGCGGCGGGTTCTATGCGGAGCTCTACCGATCGCAAGCGGTATAATAAAACCGCCCCCTTTGCCAGATGGCATCGGGGGCGGTTATTATTATCAGATACGGGGCATAGCGCCGCGCAAACAGGGCGCGGGGGCATAGCGCCGCGCAAACGGGGTGCGGGGGCATAGCGCCGCGCAAACGGGGTGTGGGGGCATAGCGCCGCGCAGACAGGGTGCGGGGGCATAGCGCCGCGCAGACAGGGTGTGGGGGCATAGCACCGCGCAAACAGGGTGCGGGGGCATAGCGCCGCGCAAACAGGGTGCGGGGGCATAGCGCCGCGCAAACAGGGCGCGGGGGCATAGCGCTGCGCAAACGGGGTGCAGGGGGCGAAGCCCCCTGCAATTTCTCCCCCTCCCCTCCGGGGAGGGGGCTGGGGGGTGGGGCGGCTTTGTCAGCTAACCGCAAAAAACACATAGCACCCGATCGCATTGATCGCCAGATTCGCGCAGCCATGCACGAGCCAGCTTGCCTTCAGGCTGTCGAAATGGTCGCAGATGAGCTGCAAGACCGCGCCGACTGCCGCAAGGCCTGCCGTCATGAGCACGAGGATGGCGGGATTCACCCAGCTGTCGAGGATGCCGATGTGATACAACGCAAACGCGATCGCCGCAAATCCGATGCCCCACGGCTTCGGGAGCGCATGCCCCAGAAAGCCCCGGAAGAACGCCTCCTCCAGAAACGAGTTCACCACAATGATATAGCCGAACACGAACAGACAGTTCTGCTTCGTGAGCCCCTCCTTTGCCGCGAGACGATCCCGGATCAGCGTGAGGTCGAGCTGGCTTTTCAGCAGGAGAAATCCGAGGAATACCCCCGCGAACATGATGCCCATCACGAGAAACAGCGTTTTTGCCGGCTTCATCCGCCGCAGGAAAATGACCTCCTGCGGTGCTTTTTTCTGCACCGCACATGCAAGCCCGACCAGCCCCGCTGTGAGGAGGAGCTTGACAAGGCTCTTGAACAGATACCCCGGCATCCAGACCGTTTCGACAAACGCCATCACGCCGAGATAGACCGCGGCGCTCAGCACCGGGAGCAGGAAGGGCTTGATCTTGGTCATACCTTCTTGTCGCGCAGGTCGATCACCGCAGGCGACATGCGTCGATTTTCGAGGTTCTGCTCCTTGCGCAGGCGACCCTGCCGGATCAGATCATACACGCGCCCGCGGTCGGCATCGGCAAGCGCCTTGCGGTATTCACCGAGGTTCTCGATCAGGATGTCGAGCTCCTGGAGCAGGCTCCCGCGGTTCTCCATGAACAGATCCGTCCACATCTCCTCGTTCATGGTCGCGATGCGCGTCATATCGTGGAAGCTGCCGCCGGAGAAGCCGCTTTCCAGCTCGATGACGGGGCTCTCCACATAGCTCGACGATACCACATGCGCGAGCTGCGAGGTGTACGCGATCATGCGGTCGTGCATCTCCGGGGTCGTGATGACGAACTTCCGGAAGCCGATCTGGTGCGCGAAATTCCGCACCTGTGCGAGCACATATTTGGGCGTTTCGGGGAGCGGCGTCATGATGAAGTTGGCGCCCTGGTACAGATCCTCGTCGGAGACGTCATAGCCTGCACGCTCCTTGCCTGCCATCGGGTGGCAGCTCAGATAATGCACGCCGTGCGGTGCACAGACGTCGTGCATCTCCTGCGGGAGATCGGTCTTGACGCCGCTCACGTCAATGACGATGGTGCCCTCGCTCATGGTCGCCGCGTGGTCGCGCACCCACTGGCGGATGTGCCCCGGATACAGGCACACCACGATCATGTCATAGCCGCTGCAATCGTCGTCCGCGATGCCGTCAATGACGTGCTCCTCCTCGGCTTTCTTGGCAACGGCGCGGGTGCGGTTCCAGCCGTACACGCTGTGCTCCGTGTAAGCATGGAGCGCCTTGGCGATCGAGCCGCCGATCAGTCCTAAACCTGCGATGAGAATTTTCATAATAAGCTCCTTTCAAGGATCGGTTGCAAAAGCTTTGCCCCCTTCGGCGTAGCCGTTGGGGGCAAGCGGAACTAGGGAAACACTGATTAAATCTGGTGCGCAAGATGCGCAGACAGATTTTTCGTCAGGTTGCCTAATGACGACGACGCGATACTGTATGTATCGCTAGGAGGA
>ONEQ01000184.1 GCA_900316885.1 uncultured Eubacteriales bacterium
CGCCGCCGTTTGACATCATCCGGCAGCCGGAATTACAGGTCTATATCAAGGATTTCGGCATGTCCGAGCACGACCGGGCGTTCGGTGCAGTTGTGGACGGCAGAATCGTTGGTGCCGAGTGGGTGCGCATCATGGACGATTACGGTCACATCGACGACGAGACGCCGTCCTTTGCCATTTCGCTGTATCCGGAATACCGGAACCACGGGATCGGCACCCGGCTCATGCAGGAGATGCTCACAGAACTGCGGGATGCGGGCTACAGGCAGGCGTCGCTCTCTGTGCAAAAGGTCAATTATGCGGCGATAATGTATCAGAAACTCGGATTTCAGATCATCGGTGAGAATGACGAGGAATACATCATGCTTTACCGGTTCTGACAGGACAAACAAAAATGCGGCACAAAATATGTGCCGCATTTATTTTATCCCAATTTTCCGTCAAAAACCGTTTCGATGTACTTCCCGGAATTCACCGGCGTGTAAACCCATTTCTCAATATGATCGCCGTCAAAGAAATATTTCGGCGGATCCGAAACAGCATGCTCCTCACAGACATCGACCAGAATCAGCTTCACCTTGAGCTTTTCCGGGATCAGCGCCTTGATGTAAACACTGGTACGCTGTCCGACACTGACTGGCTGGCGCAGCTCCGCAAGTCCGGCAAGATTCGGCATCAACTCAATAAACACGCCGTATTTCTCAACCGACCGGACGATGCCCGTGGTCGTCTCACCGACGTGGAACAGGGCTGCATTCTCCTCCCATGTTCCCAGAAGCTCCTTATGTGACAGGCAGATGCGATTGCCCTGCCTTCCCTTGATAATCACCCGGATTTCCTGTCCGACCGCGAACCGATCGGACGGATGCGCGATGCGCGAGACCGAGATTGCATCAATCGGAACCATCGAGGCAATGCCGCAGCCAATGTCCACAAAGGCGCCGAACGGCTCCAGATGTGTCACACGCGCCTGGATGACATCCCCCGCTGTCAGCCGGTTGAGATACTGATTCCAGCAATCCTCCTGCACCGCACGGCGCGAGAGAATCGCGAGCTTTTCACCGCTTTCGAGCGTATCAATCCGCAAAACCCGGAAGCAGACCGGCTTCCCGACACGAGCTATCAGCGCAATATCACGTACCTCACCTTCAGCAATACCAACTGCACCCTCCTCGCGCGGAATCATCGCCTGCATACACGGCAGGCTCACCCACATATTATGCGAGGAATCACACATGGAAACTCGTGCCTCCAGCACCGTCCCGGCAGCACATGCCGCCTCAAGACGTCCGGAATCCGAAATCACGGCCTGATTCTCGGGGGTTTCGAGCAAAGCGCCCTCGGGGAAAAATACAATTGTATTCATGTTTTTGACCTCCGAATCGTCATTTGATACTGCATCCTATGCAATCACCTGACAAATTAGAACCCCCCTTCAATTTGCCGCTTTACCGCTTGCAATCGGTACACTACATTATCATATCACATTCCTGACGATTTGTCAAGTAGTTTGTTGTCATTTCCAACAAAAAATGAACGAAGTATTCTTCTAAGGTGTCAAATTACCACAATTATCCATTTCTGACCCGCATCGCTCCGGTCGCATGCAGCAGAGATACAATGCGCTTTTCTGCCTCCTGCTCACAGAGAATCATAAGCTCAGTCTCACGCCGGAAATACGGCTCCGGGACTGCACGGGCGCTGATCTCAGAATACAGGACATCCGTCGCGTAATTTGTCATGCGAAGATTCGCAGGAAGCATGGTGAAACGGATTCTGCCGCCGATCGGCTGGTGATTTTTAGACAGCGGAATAATCGTCATGCGTCGAACACCTCGTACCGCACGGCGAATTCGTCCGGCGGCAAGCTCGGCTAATTCCACGGAATCATACTCGGCATAGACTCTGCAAAGCTCATTCATAACTGCTCCTCCTTTGGCGCTTTGTCTATGTTGTGCCCTGAAAAATCATAATTATTCCACGAATCCGTAAAAATCATGCAGAATGTGTTGCCTTTTGTAAAAAAAAGAGGTATAATAGTTATTAGCTATGGACTGAATGCAAAAGGGAGGGATTCCTGGCTTGGATGTACAGGTCAATGATATTCTCACCATGAAGAAACAACATCCGTGCGGCGCGAAGGAAATGCTGGTTCTGCGAACGGGTATGGATTTCCGGCTGCGGTGCGTCGGATGCGGACGGGAGTTCCTCGTCCCGCGTCAGAAAATCGAAAAGCACATTAAAAAGATCACCAGAAAGGACGGTACCGAGGATGCTTGACAAGCTGCTGGCGATGCAGGCTCATTTTCTGGAAATCGGTAACAAGCTGTCAGACCCCGCTGTCATCAGCGACCGCGAACAGTACGCCTCGCTCATGAAGGAGCATAAGACGCTCACGCCGATTATGGAGGTGTTCGGGCAGTATCGGACAGCAAGGGAGGAATTTGACGAAGCCAAAGCAATCCTCTCGGAGGAGTCTGATCCGGAGCTCTGCGAGATGGCACAGCTTCAATATGAGGATGCAAAGGAACAGATTGCCGATCTTGAGCAGCAGCTCAAGATTCTGCTGCTGCCTAAGGATCCGAACGACGACAAGAGCGTTGTGATTGAGATCCGCAGCGGTGTCGGGGGCGAGGAGGCTTCCCTTTTCGCTAATTCCATTTTCCGTATGTACAGCATGTACGCGGAATCCCACCGCTGGAAGCTCGAAATTCTGAACGCCTCCCCCACAGAACTGGGCGGCTACAAGGAGATCAGCTTCTCCGTGGAGGGCGAGGGCGCTTATTCCCGCCTGAAATACGAAAGCGGTGTTCATCGCGTCCAGCGTGTGCCGGAAACCGAATCACAGGGACGTATCCAGACATCGGCGGTTACTGTCGCGGTTCTCCCGGAAGCGGATGAGGTGGAGCTTCACATCGATCCGACGGATCTCAAAATTGATGTATTCCGTTCCTCCGGCGCAGGCGGACAGCACATTAATAAAACAGAGTCCGCCGTGCGTATCACCTATCTCCCGACGGGGCTCGTTGTGGAGTGTCAGGATGAGCGCAGTCAGCACAAAAACAAGGATAAAGCAATGAAGGTCCTGCGGGCACGCCTCTTTGAGGAGATGCAGCAGGCACAGAATGACAAGATTGCATCGGAACGAAAGAGTCAGGTCGGGTCGGGCGACCGTTCGGAGCGCATCCGAACCTATAATTTCCCGCAGGGACGCATGACCGACCACCGCATCGGTCTGACACTGTACCGTCTGGAAGCCATTATGAACGGCGATCTGGATGAGATTTTTGATGCATTAGCAACCGCCGATCAGGCGGCAAAGCTTGCAGGAGCAGAGCAATGATAACAGAGTATTTTCATGATACCGCGGAGGAGATCGCACTGGCAGCCAGACTCCTCCAGAAGGGCGAACTCGTCGCCTTTCCGACAGAGACAGTATACGGCCTGGGAGCCGATGCACGGCGGGAGGATTCCGTCCGTGCCGTATTCGCTGCCAAAGGAAGACCGGCGGATAATCCGCTGATCGTGCATATTGCGGAGATCGGACAGATCTACGACATCGCCGCAGAAGTGCCGGAGATCGCACTCCGTCTGGCGTCAGTCTTCTGGCCGGGTCCCCTGACAATGGTTCTGCCGAAGCAGGACTGCATCCCGGAGGTCACCTCCGGCGGACTGGAGACCGTGGGAATCCGAATGCCCTCGCATCCGGTCGCAAGAGCGCTGATTCGCGCATCGGGCTGCCCGATCGCAGCGCCCTCCGCAAATCGCTCCGGCAAGCCCAGCCCGACAACCGCACGGCATGTCATGGACGATATGAACGGCAGAATCGCTGCCATCCTCGACGGCGGACAGTGCAGCGTTGGCGTGGAATCCACGGTCATCTGCTTTGATGATTCGGATACGATTCATATTCTCCGCCCGGGTCTGATCTCGCAGGAGGATCTGGCGCCCTATGCATCGCGTGTGTATGTCGATCATGCCATTTATGAGCAGATCGCTCCTGATGTGAAGGTGGCATCGCCCGGCATGAAGTACAAGCACTATGCCCCCAATGCAAAGATCCTGCCTGTCGATGCACCGGATTTCGCTGCATTTGCCAACTATGTCAGCAAGCATGCGGTCTATGGAACCTACTGCCTGCTGTTTGACGGAGATCCCGAGATTCCGGGTATCCCCTCCATGCGCTACGGCGACAGCGGTGCGGAGCAGGCGCATAATCTGTTCCTGCGCTTCCGAGAGCTGGATGAGGCAGGAGCAAAGCTCGTATATGTCCGGATGCCGCGGCAGGATGGTGCGGATTTGTCCGTTTACAACCGGCTGATGCGTGCGGCTGGCTTCGAGGCGGTGACATTATGAGCGAATCCATGATCATAGGATTAACAGGGCAGACAGGCGCAGGAAAAAGCACGGTTTCGATGATCTTCGAGCGAGCCGGATTTGCACTGATCGATGCAGATCAGATTGCACGGCTTGTGGTAGAGCCCGGTATGCCATGTCTTGAGGAGCTATTTGATTATTTCGGGGACAGTATCCGCAATCCGGACAACACACTCAACCGTAAGGCTCTGGCAAAGATCGTCTTTACGGACGAAAAGAAGCTTGAGAGTCTCAATTCCATCACACATCCGTTCATCACAGAGGAAATCTTCCGCGAGATCAATGCCTGCCACCAGGCAGGACAGCAGCTCATCCTGCTCGATGCACCGACGTTATTTGAAAGCAGAGCAGCCGATTTCTGCGATATGATTATCTCCGTGCTTGCCCCCCCGGAGCTTCGCTGCGAGCGTATCATGAAGCGCGACGGCATCACGGAGGAGGCAGCTCGTGAGCGCATG
>ONEQ01000169.1:0-9707 GCA_900316885.1 uncultured Eubacteriales bacterium
TCGGCGGCGCGGGTGCGCAGCGCGAGATCTTCGTGCAGATCATCCGCAAGCTGCTGCCGCAGATCCGGCAGGGACGGGCGGTGCTCTTTATTAATGTAGGCGACCACCGCAACGTCTGGAACGAGCTGCTCGAGGAGATCCCGGAGATGAACCGCTATGTCACGGAGCATTTCAACGATTTCCGCGAAACGTCTGCCTTCTGTGACAGCGCCTATGACGGAACTGTCCGCGGTATCCATGTGTTCTGCCACAACGATATTTTCGCGGCGGTCTACTCGACCAATCTCCTCATGCGCGTGAGCGATGTGCTCATCACCAAACCCAGCGAGCTAAGCTTCTACCCCATCCCGAAGCTGATGATCCACCGTGTCGGCGGTCATGAAGCATGGGGGGCGATCCGTTCTGCGGAGCTTGGCGACGGCTCCTATGAATGCGCCACTCCGCGTGAGGTCAATGCGATGCTTTCCCTCATGCAGAAAAACGGTGATGTCATCGAGAAAATGTGCGTTGCCATCCGGCACTGCCACGATCAGGGCATTTATAACGGTGCCTACCGTGCCGTCAAGCTGGCAGCAGAGGGCTGGAAATAACCGAGATAGAAAAATCTCCCGGAGTCGGACTCCGGGAGATTCTTTTTCAGCATGCAGAACCGAATTTCTGCCGTACCTGACAGAGCTTCTGCTGCTCTGCATTGTCGGTCTGATACCAGCCCTTGGCGGACATTTCGTCGTAGATGTGTCCCTGCTGGTTCAGGCACTCATTCAGTGCGGTCTTGAAGCTCTGCTTGACCTCCGGCGTGGAGGACTCGATGCTGCCGTGCAGGTAAAGATCACACACGCCCTTTTCCAGCTGGAGCATATTCTCCATCAGATTCTGATCGTTCATGGTAACCCCTCCTTACAGCAGCCCGTACAGGCTTGAGAAAATCTGCTGATGCTTCTGTGCCATCTGCTGGACGCAGGAACGAAGCTGTTCGTCGCTCAGCTCACTCATGACTTCATTGCACTTGGACTGGAAAAACTTCTCATGTCCCAGCGCATCCTCCAGATACTGCAATTCCTTGCTTGTCATACTATCACCTCCGTGCTTAGTATGACCCGCTTTGCGAAGGATTATGCAAGCGGCTTGCTGGCGGCTTTTTTGAGCAGACGCACATCCTCACCGATAAAATGCTTCGGCTCGTACATCGTGAACAGGCGCGAAACCAGGCGTTCCTCGTAGCGGCGCTGGATTCCGATGAAGTCGAGATTCGTGCTGATGATGGTCGGCAATGCACGGTTGATGCGGGTGTTGATAATGTTATAAATTGTGGAAACGTAGAACGGTGAGGTGTACTCCGTGCCGAGATCGTCGAGAATCAGCAGATCCACGTTCAGGAGCAGGTCGAGCGTATCGGCTTCGGCATCCTTGCTCCGCCCGAAATGCTCACTTTCCACCTTTCCCAACAGGTTGATGATGGAATCATAAATCACATCGAACCCGGCAAGCATGACATCGTGGGCAATGGCGAGGGACAGATGCGTCTTGCCCAGACCCGTTCCGCCGTAGAACAGCAGACTGGGGGATTTTCTGGAAAACTGCGCTGCATAGCTCTGGCATGCCGACAGGATGCGGCGCATCATGTCATAGCAATCCTCCCCGTTTACCGTCCTGCCGCGGTAGTATTCCAGCGAAAACTGCTCAAATGAGGCAAGCTCAAGCTGTGCGGATCGGTTCATGCTGCGGATGGCAGCAGCAGCAATTGCCTGCTCAAGACAGGGACAGTAACGACCCTGATAGTAGCCGGTATCATTGCATTTTTCGCACTGGTAGCGGATCTCAAGATAGTCCGCCGGATAGCCGTTGGCGGTAAGAAGCTGGGCGCAGATTTTCTGTGCTTCGAGGTTCTCGCGTTTGAGCTGCTCGATCTCGGCTTCACTCGCCTTGCCGTCGCGCATCATTGCAAACAGCCGCGCCGAGGTCTGGGCAAGCTGGGAATTGATCTCGGCAATCTGCGGAATCTTTGCATTAATCTCGCGGTGGCGGCGGTCATTCTCGCTCTGCGCCTGCATCCGGCGGGACTGCACCGACAGCAGCGCCTGCTGAAAGAGCTGTTCATTCATTCGGATCATCCTCCTTGAAGCGGTTTACCAGACTCAGATACTTGTTCATCTTGTCAAGCTCCTCCTGGGATGCGGGGGCGGCAGGTTTGGGGGATTTGCCGGACGAACGCGGGGTCTCGCGGAGCTTCTGTGCGCCGGCAAGATCCTTGACGCCGTTCTCCGCCCAGCTTTGCAGGATGGTGTTGATGTACTTGAAATCGGCTTTTTCGATATTTTCGACGGAAATCTCATAGGCGTACTTGATGAGCTCCATCGAATAGCCTGCCTTCTGCCAGAGATCGATGTAGGATTTCTGCTTGGTGGTGGGTGATCGTTTCAGCTCAAACAGTTTGCGAATTTCGCTGGTGAAGGTGTGCTCGGCAGTCATGCGCCGGATCTCCGCTTCGGCGTTCTCCAGTGTCATGATGCCCTGCTCCATCCAGCGTACCGCAATCGCCTCCGCATAGGAGATGCTGTACTTCTCAATGGAAACGCAGTAGTTCAGGAGCATAATCAGGATTTCGCCTGGAATATTCAGATACTGGTTCATCCAGAGCAACGAGCGCTGTTCCATGTGGGTGAGCGTATGCCCGACAGTCTTTTCCGCCAGCGTGAACAGCTCGTTCAGATCTGTAGAGCGTGCGAGCTCTGCGGCGATCTCACTCGGATCGAGCTTGACTTCCTTGCTGGACCGCTGCGTTCCGATCGGAGAATCCGTCACCGGCGCAGGCTTCTCCGCCGCAGCCTCCTGCACAGGCACCGCAAACGCGAACGCCCCCGCATTCTGCATGCCGCCGGTGCGCAGAACATCCGCCTGCTCCCAGAATTGCAGCGCCTCCTCCGCCTGCGACTTGTCCATATGTAAATACTCCGCTGCTGCATCTGCCGTGACCTGCTCCGATGCATGGCGCAGGACAAACAGCAGCACCTTGAGCTTATCCCCGTCCGCGAGCCGGATGTAATGATCCACCACATCGCCCGGGACCGCAAAGGCGAATCCGCCGTAATTGATCTGAAATCCCATCGTATCAGTCCTTATTTGGTGTAATGTCGATCACATCGCCGGCTGCCGGCTCGTCACCAAAATAGTGGCGTGCCATGAATACCGACACAATGCGCAGTACTCCGAATACGATCAGCGCTATGCCGATCAGCCGGATCGTCGAATCCATGACCGTCATCGGGCGCGTGATGATGTACACGCCGAGTGCCGCACAGACTGCATTGCATGCCACGCCAAGCCACCAGAACCGATGCTCGCCGCGGAATCCGATATTCCGCAGGATGCCGATCAGTGAATGAATGAGCACCCAGAGCCCGAACAGCACCGGGATCAGGAAATGCAGCAGTCCCGGCAGCAGCAACAGCAAACCACCGGCACCGACAGTGAGCAGTCCATAATGCAGAAATGCCGGATTGCTGCGCTGCTTCACAAAGTAGAGCACAAACAGCACAATCGCCGTCACGCAGAGCAGACCGCCTGCCGCACGGCAGACTGTGAGCAGAATCCCCGGCACGGCGGTCAGGGTGATGCCGATGGCAAGGGTCAGTGCTGCGGAGATCATTGCCGCATAGAATGCGTTCTTGGATGTGGAATTTCGGTTCATGAAAACCCTCCTTATACATAGTGGCGGAACCACTTGAGCCATAGCCGCTGCAGGGGTGCAGCCTTGCGGTAGATCCCGGCTGTCAGCTTCCGATACCCTTCAATCACAGCATCCCGCTCTGCTTCCCGCAGACCATGCGGGCTGTAGCGGAGCTTGGTGCCGTTTCGGATGACGGCGGTGATCTCCTCCTCACTGAGCAGATCGCTGCACTTTTCAAGACATTCCTGCATCAGCGCATCCGAGCTGCCTGCCGTGGTATTCACGCCGCAATACTCCAGCCGCTTCAGGATCAGTCCCCAAGCGAAAACCGCACCCGCATCCCCGATGGGGTCGCAGAGCCGCAGCTCACGCTTGTCCAGAACTGCCCTGCGCCTTGCGGAAATGAGCAGAACGATCAGCACGATGCCGCAGGTACCGGCGAGGATGCCGAGCACCAGACCGCGGTGCTTAGGCGGTTCGGGCGGAACGGTGACCTCCGTCGGTGCGGGCTCTGTTTCGGGCATCACAGGCACCATGGTGGTCACAGGCTCCGTCACGTTCATTGCCTCCGTGGGGTCCTCCGCCGTGACCGGCTCTGTGACAATCTCCGGCTCCGGGGGCTTGGGCAGCTCCGGCGGTGTGAAGTACGAAAATGTGAATTCAAACGGAATCCAGCCGAAGCCATCAATATAGACCTCCACCCATGCATGAGCGTTGCTGTCGAGAATATCCGTGATATAGCGCAGACCGTTTGCCGTTTGCTGCAGATGCAGGGAACGGTTGTCGATCAGGTAGCCCTCGCAGTAGCGTGCCGGAATTCCCGCCATCCGTGCGAGAATGGTTCCGGTTGTCGCATAATGCGTGCAGTAACCGCGCTTGTTTTCCTCCAGAAAATAGCGGACAAAATCCTCACCGGGGGGCGTTCTGCCGGGGCTCAGTGTGTATTCCACATTGGCACAGAGCCGCTCGCGCAGTCTGCCCAGCAGAATCATCGTTTCTGCGGGAGTAGCGTTCCGCGCATCAAAATTGTCTGTCAGATCACCGAACATGCTGTGGATATAATGCATATCATCATTGTCCGGGAGCTTTGTGTATTTCTCAAATGCAAAATCCGTATAGCCGGCTGCCGCCAGAATGCCCGCCTCCTCGCGGAGCTTCAGTTCGTTCGGGTTGCCGTAATAGGCGCCGACATGATCCGGATCCATCGGATACTGGACAATGGCGCCGTCACGTCCCTCAAGCAGCTCGTGCAGACGCTCCTGATCCTTATAGCGTGACATGCTGATGAGGGATTCTGTCGGAATATCGTAGCTGATGGTGCGGATGAGCAGGTTTTCGTAGTTTTCACCGGAAAAGATCTTGTAGCTCTGTGTACCGGTGTGTGTGACGGTATCGCCGCGGAATGAAATCTTGTCCTGCTTGGCAAAGCCGTAGGGCACGCAGCGGGAGAGCGTCTCATTCGGCGCGATCAGCTCCAGCTCGGCAGTCTGCGCAGCGAGCGACTGTACGCTGTAGTACAGGAATTCCGGCGGATACAGTCCAATATCCTCAAACATCTGCATCTCCGGTGATGCAAGTGTCTCCTCGTCGGCAGTTCGCCAATGGCTCTTTTCATAGCTCTGGTAGGTGCTGTAACGCAGATAAACACGACCGAGCGAGAAACGGGAATACCGTGCTCATATCCGAGAAGTCCACGGATGCGGCATAATACTGGAAATCGGTGCGCATCTGCTTGATGATCTCGGGTCGCTCATAATGCACGGCATGCAGAAGTCCTTCCGCAAGCACGCAGACGCCGAAAACGGTCATTGCCGTCAGGATGCCGGCACGCTCGGTCAGGAGGAATTTCAGATCGTTCAGCGGCAAAAATGCCTTGCCGCGCCGGGTGAAGCTGCTGTGATCCTTCAGGCGCTGCTTGCGCTTGCCCGCAGCCAGCTGGAGCGCACCGGCTCCGCACCAGAAGGCGGCCAGTCCCAGCATGGCATAGTGCTCCGGTACCACGCCGAAGAACAGTCCCAGCTCCACAAAGGGAAATGTGACCAGCACACTCAGGAAGAAATTGTGGAAACGGATGACAGCATACGACACCAGCCAGGTGATCGGCGCCATGGCAAAGCACAGCGACATCGTGATGCTCAGGACTGTATTGTACTGCGGATCGGTTGAGAAATACTCCCAGTCCGTGTAGTAAATCGCCTGATAGACATCATTCATAATATGCATGAGTCCGGCAGCAAGCAGTTCCCGCTTCCAGTAGAAGAATACGGCGTACCCGAGCAGGAACGCCAGAAGAGAATAATGGGTTTTCTCCGGTGCGGCAGCATGGACAGAAAAAAATGCCAGCGCCGCCGCCGAAAAAAGAATGACGATCCAGACGTTACAGAGCGGTACGAACATCGTCAGGAATGTCATCAGGACGCTGAGCGTTCCCAGCAGTGCCAGGCAGAGCAGCGCCCAGAACGGACGGCTTCCCCCCTGCTGCTGCAGGGACATGGAAAGCGTATTCCCGATCCGGATGCTGCCGGACGGCATAATGGGTCTGTGTTTCATGAAATACCTCAGATTTATACGACCAGACGGTCAATCACAGGCTCCTCCGGTGAAACAGTGAGAATCACCGTTTCGTCGGATTCCAGCGTGACCGGCTCCGGACTGATGATGAGTACTGTGCGGTGATTTGCCGAGACAGCATGCTCCAGAACACGCAGCATCTGCGTTTCCGGGAGATTGGTAAGCAGCACGGCAGAGGAAAAAGGCTCCCCGCCCAGTGCAAAGCGAAGTGCAGACTCCTCGTTTCCGATCTCGCACATGGAGCCGTACAGCGCACGGAAGGCATCTGCCAGTGCCGCTTCATTCTGCACCGTGAAACGCAGCACCTCGTCACGCGAGGCGTCATACCATGCGACCGTACAGCGCTGATGTTCACCGATGAGCTGCCATGCCAGCGAATACAGCACGGTCAGGAGTGCCTCCGCATCCAGGATTGTTCCGGAATCCCTGACGGGCGGGCAGTATTCGATGAGGAGCAGCGTGTGCTTGTCGATGGGGGCGCCGAATTCCTTCAGATACAGTGCGTCCGAATGGGAGCTGAGCTTCCAGTGGATGCGGCTGACCGGATCCCCGGGCTGGTACTCCCGGATGCCGAACAGCTCGGACGGATCGTCGCCGGGCTTATCCGCAAAGGTATCGCTCTCCTGATTCTCGACCGGCGGCGCGGAATTGTCCAGCGGAATCCCGATGGGATGCGGGAGCACAAGCAGGGATGCCTTCTGCTCCTTGCGGCGGAGATTCGTATGCAGCAGCCGGAACATGTCAAAAACCCTGACATTGAGCAGCTCTGCGGTCACAAGACCACAGGAGCCCGCCGTCACATGAAACGTCAGGCGCGTGGTGTTGCGGCTGTGTACGGGAAACTGGATCCGAAAGGTTTCCTGTCCCGCACCGAAGCCGTGCGTGACGCGGATCTTCGCCGTGCCGCGGGAGAACCACAGGGGCGAACGGTTCCGAATCAACACCGTCATCGGGATTTCGGCGCTGGCAGTACAGGATGCCGTGGTACATTCAATTCCGGCATCTGCCTGGAAATGCAGCCAGATGAGCCCTGCCTTCAGGATCACCGGCAGAATCAGCGCACAAATCAGCAGCACCAGCGGCAGATAGTCGATGTAGAGAATATAAAAGCTCGCAAGACCAATCAGGAGCACCGCATACAACAGCTTATGGCGCAGCATCAGTCCGTCCACGGGAGCGGCGTGGTTTCCAGGATCTCACGCACGACAGCACCCGTCTCCTCCGCACCGCCAGCCGTTCCGTGCAGCAGGATGCGGTGGTTGAATACATCCTCACAGACAAAATGGATATCGTCCGGCAGCAGATAATCGCGTCCCTGCGCGTAGGCGGATGCCTTGGCAAGCTGCATAAGCGCCAGCGAGCCGCGCGGGCTTACGCCCAGCCGGATGCTCCCGTGCTTGCGGGTCGCATTCGTCAGGGCAACAACGTATTCATACAGCGTATCGCTGACGTAGATATCCTCAACCTCCTGCCTCATCCGCAGGAGGGTATCCGTTCCCGCAACGGGAATCACCTTATCAAGCGGGTTGCCGCTCTTTCGTGCCTTCAGGAGCGCAACCTCATGCTCGGCACCCGGATAGCCCAGAGACAGACGCACCATGAAGCGGTCCAGCTGCGATTCCGGCAGGCGCTGCGTACCGACGCAGGTAATGGGGTTCTGCGTGGCAATGACGATATGCGGCTTTGGCAGCGGATGGGTCACGCCGTCGATGGTGACAGAGCCTTCCTCCATGAGCTCGAGCAGCGCACTCTGCGTTTTGCTGGAGGTGCGGTTAATCTCGTCAGCAAGGAGCAGATGGCAGAACGCCGCACCTTTTTTGAAGAGAAACGAATCTGTCTCCTTGTGGTACATGTTGAAGCCCACCACATCGGTCGGCAGGACATCCGGTGTGAACTGGATGCGCTTGCAGGACAGGGAGAGCGTCTTCGATATGGCAAGCGCGAGCGTCGTTTTGCCGACACCCGGCATATCCTCCAGCAAAATATGCCCGCCTGCCAGCATCGTGAGCAGGATTTTATAAATCACCTCGTCCTTGCCGTTGACAGCCTTTCCGATCTCCTTCAGCATCTGCTGGAGGACAGGCTGTGCAGGCTTGGCAGAGACGAGACTGGCTGTTGAATTGGCTGTACGTCCCATGGATAACGTCCTTTCGTTGCATACTCTTTTAATAGTATAACATAATTCTGCGGAAAATGCAAGCCTTTGTCATGGGAATATTGCTTCCCATTCGTTTCTCAAATCGTCTTGAAAATTCATAAAATCTTCATGAAATACATTCTCAAATATGGTATAATATACATAAATATGGTTCGTGAGGAAGTGATAAAGCTATGAGTTCACGAAAACAGATTGGTTTAAGAAATATCAATAAATTAAAATACGTGTTAATATTCGGTTATGCAGCTATTGTTATTTTCGCGGTCATGCTGGTGGCATCGCTTGCCCTGCGGACATCCAACCGGGTGCTGAAATCGAAGGCAAGCAGTCTGGTTTCCTCCCTGAATGTGCAGATGAAGCTGAATCTGGACGGCTACCTGCAGCGCATGGAGACCATTGCAACGCTTGCCTTTGCAACGGAGGAAACCTATACCTACGACGCGACCGACACGAGCAATGACGAATACGAGGCTGTCACCATGGAAAAGGCAATCTCCGACAAGCTGTTCGGTCTGTGCATCATGGACAACTTCGTGGATTACTTTATCGTGTACCGGAACAATCACATTGTCGGAAAAATGTCCAACGGCACGGTCAATCAGTTCGGGGATACCATTTTCACCGACATGGAGTCCATCATCTCGCGCCAGCGCACCCATGACGGCTGGGCGGCAGGCTTCCATGACAATTTCAAGCGCATCTACTACGTCAAGCGCATCCACGAAAATGCGCTGCTCGTTATTTCGTTCTACACTGATGAGCTCAAGAATGTGTTTGATAACCCGGAAACCATGAACGACATGACCATCCGGCTCCTGAACCAGAATTACGATATTCTCTACTCCTCGATGGACGATGATGAGGTCGGAGAGCCGCTTCCGGCAGATCTTGTCAGCCGCATCCAGGACAAGAACGATGCCACGATCCTCGATGATGATTATCTCGTGACGGTCAATACCTGCGGTGAGGACTGGTATGTGGTATGCTCGATTCCCACGGATATCATCCTCCGCGAGCTGCAGGAAACGCGCCTGCTGATCCAGCTGACGGCGTTGGTAGCCGCGGTGCTGGCGGTTATCATCGGTATGATCTTCGCGATTGAGCTGACCCGTCCGGTGGAGAGCTTTGTCTCCTCGCTCGATATTAAGGCACACAACGACCAGCTTACCGGTATTCTCAACAAACTCTCCTTTGAGGAGCTGACGCAGAACCGCCTGAATACCGAGATCCATACCGTCCCCCATGCGCTGATCGTGCTGGATGTGGACAATTTCAAGGGCGTCAATGACACGCTCGGTCATGCCTACGGCG
>ONEQ01000169.1:9839-10896 GCA_900316885.1 uncultured Eubacteriales bacterium
TCTGCGTGCTCGTCAACACCGCAGCACCGCGGAATATGGACTACAAGGAATTCGTCCGCACCAAGTGCCAGCTTGTCTGCCAGTCGTTCCATGAGTATTACACGGGCGATGACAAGAATTACAAGATCTCCGCATCGATGGGCTGTTCGTTCTTCACCGAACACGGCGAGGATTTCCAGGCATTGTACCATGCGGCGGATCAGGCGCTCTATGCATCCAAGCACCGCGGCAAGGATACCTTTACCTTTGCCGGTGAGGAGGAGGTGAGCGGCGATGCGTAAAAAGCTTCTGGCACTGGCATCTGCCGTCAGTCTGCTGCTCGGCGGCTGCTCCCATGAAACAGTAATTACACAGCAGACGAATCCCGTGGAGATCAAGCTTTCCTGGTGGGGCAATGACACCCGCACGGAGTATACCATCGAGGGTGTCCGCAAATTCGAGGAGCTGCATCCTGACATCAAGGTGCATATCAGCTATTCGGAATGGTCGGGCTATGAGTCCCGCAACCGCATTCAGATGGTCTCCGCAACCGAGGCGGATGTGATGCAGATCAATTTCGGCTGGTTATCGGAATTTTCCCCCGACGGAAACGGCTACTACAATATCGCCTCCCTCGGTGAGATTGTCGATCTGTCCTGCTTCAGTCAGGAAATGCTGAACTACGGGCGTCGAGGCGGTGAGCTCAATGCGATCCCGATTGCGATGAACGCCGAAACAGTGTATATCAACAAGACCCTCTATGACAAGTACGGGCTGGAGATCCCTGAAAACTGGGAGGATTTTGAAGCCGCCGCAAAGGTCATGTCCAAGGATGGGGTGTATCCGCTTGCCGGTGCCTCCAAATCCATCTGGCTCCTGACCATCGCCTATGCGGAGCAGAAAACCGGCAACCGTTTCCTGCGGGATAACGGCACGCTGAATTTCACCCCTAAGGAGCTTCAGATCATGCTCGATTTCTACGACCGCATGGTCGATGAGAAGGTCTTTCCGCCGGTGGAATACTTCGACCGGCTGAGCATCGACAACGGAACCTATGCGGGATGTGTTGCATGGGTCA
>ONEQ01000224.1 GCA_900316885.1 uncultured Eubacteriales bacterium
ACCGCCGTCATACACCGGGTCGTGATGGAATACCACCGAGCCGTCCACCGTGATGCCCAGATCACGCAGCACGGAAATCAGACCATGTGCATAGGAGGAGCCCGTCAGCACGAAGCCGTTGACCCCCTTGAGCTTTTCTCTGAGCGCTTCGAGCTTCGGCTTCACGCGATCATGCTCGGCGACGATGTAGGCTTCTGCCTCGGCTTCCTTGCCGACCTGTTCGGCGATGGCACGAAGCCATGCATCCGTTCCGGCAAAGCCGTAGGGCTGGGGAGCGCGGATCTGCGGAACGCCGTAGGCTTCCTCCAGTGCTGTCGCAAAATACGAGCCGAGCGTATGACAGAATGTAGACGTACATGCCGCCTCGGAGGTCTGTGCCAGCTCGTCGAAGCTTGCAATATCCATGATATAATTCACACGCAGACCGAGTGGCTTTAACATATCGGAAAAGTAATCTGTACCCCATAGCGCTACAATGTTGATGAGATCGGGTTGCTTCTTCGGATGCTTGTTAACGATATGGCGCAGCACCGCGTGCTGTGCAATGTCAAAGCCTGTTGACCAGTGCTTGGATCGGAATCCCTCGCACTGCATCGGGGCAACCGGAATACCAAGCTCGTCCTCCATCTCCGAGGCGATGCTGCCAATATCCTCACCGATGATGGCGGTCGAGCAGCTCATGGAGAAGAAGATCGCCCTGGGATTATAGCGCTCGAACGCCTCTCTTGCAGCTTTTTTCAGCTTCTCGGATGCGCCGAATACCATGTCGTTTTCGAGCAGATTGGTTGTCATGATGTTGATGTTTCTCGGCTCGATGCCCCGGCGCTCCAGACCGTTGCGGAATGCCAGATTGAACTCCGGATTGCGGGCGGTACAGCCCACCGGTGAATGCTGAATCAGTACACAGTCGCGCAGATTGCCTGCCTGACAGGCTGCAATGGAGTTGGCGCACATGCTCTGCTGATTGAAGGGCATATTCAGCTCACAGAGACGGCACCCCTCGCCGTTCCTGCCGGCACCGGGACAGCCCTTGTGCCGGAGAGCACGTTCCTCGTAGCGGGACAGCTCCACTAGCTCCGAAGCATTGCCGTCCCAGGAAATGATGGAGCCGAGACGCATTTCCCGGTTTTCCACCGTTTCCAGATCCAATTGAATATTTCTTGCCATGTGATCCTAATCCTTTCAAATAACTCTGCTATTTCTTCCAGCGCAGCAGATGCGCCTCCAATGCCTTCACCAGATTGGTGACCAGTGTTACGATCGTTCCGAGGAATACAATGCCCACCATAATGCGGGTAAAGTTTCCAAAGTTCGTGTAATACTGGATATAAAACCCGATCCCGCTGCTGCCGCCGATCATCTCTGCCGAGGTCAGCAGAATGAACGAAAGCAGAAGCCCCATATTGCAGCCGTCAAATACCTGCGGCAGAGATGCCGGAAGCAGGATCTTGAACAGCATCGTCGGTTTTGAGACACACAGCGCTTTGGCGCTGCTGACAGTCTGTTCGCTGATATTCTGCACACCACTCATTGTACCGGATAAGATGGGGAAAAAAGCCGTGATGAAAATCACAAAGATCGAGCAGCTCTTGAATGTCGGAAGAAGTGCCAGCGCATAGGGAATGAACACGATCGGCGGAATCGAGCCGAAGAAATTGGCGATGTGTTCACTGACCTTTCCGATCTGTGCATTCCAGCCGAGGAACAGTCCAATTGGAATCGCTGTTGCCAGAGCCAGTCCGTACCCGGCTGTGATGGTAATCATACTCGTGCTGAGATCCTTCAGAAGCCGCGGCAAATCCTTGACAAATTGTTCCGTTACAATATCCGGTGCCTTGAAAATATCCTGCGGTATGAGCACCAGCTTTGCTGTGAGCAGTGTCCAGATGCCCAGGAAAGCAAAGATCACGCCGAACACGCCGTTCCATGTCCTGTAATCCTTATGCGGAGGCAGGAACACCGCCAGAATGATCTGTACCGCTTCCAGTACCGACAGCAGCCCGACAGCATACAGTGCATTTCCCACCCGGTCTGTCCTCGTCGGGAGAAGCTGTACCAGAACCGCAGCTACAAACAGGATCTGCGTCGGTGAAAGCAGCCGTTTCAGCCGTTCCATCAGTCACGCTTCCCGTGGTAATCCAGCAGATACCGGTACACCGGATCGTCCGGCGCCTTGGCAGCAACGGCTGTCAGTGCCTTGTCGTAAAGCTCGGCAGAGAGACCGGCTGAAATGTCAAATTCCTCGACAAAATCCGTGTAGACCAGCGCGTCATAGAAGTCTGTCATGCCCTTGATATCCGGATCGGGATTGGCGATCTGCGTGTCATAGTCGTAGGTGTCCTTTCGGAGGGATTCCTCTTCCACATCGACATAGATCTGTACATCCTTGATCGTCTTGTCAGGTTCCGTCTGATAGAAGCGATAAGCGCGGATGAGCGCACGGAGAAATGCTTCATAAGTATCCGGTGACTGCTCCAGAGATGCGGTCAGCGCCGCCTGCCGGCAGCAGACGTGATCCTCATAGCCTTCCACAGCACCGCTGTTGGAGAGAATGACATAGCCCTCATCCTCTGCGAGAATCCGGTATGGCGCATAGAGGATTGCAGCGTCAATATCATCATTTTTCAGGGAGTTGTACGCATCGGCTCCGTCTGCAAAGATCTGGAAGTGAATGGAATCCTCCAGTCCCAGCTTTTTGGCAGCGGCACGGTACACGATATGACCGGAATCCACGCCCTCGACGCCGATATTTTTGCCATCCAGCAGTTCCAGAGACCACTGCTCCTCCGGGATGCCCTTGACCAGCTCCGGCTTGACGATCAGACCGTGGCCGGCAATCATCGCACCGCCGAACACCGTCAGTTTATGTCCGTCACCGAGAAATGTCACCAGCTCGCTCGAACCGAAAGCACCGACATCGATCTTACCGGATTCCAGTGCGGCAAGCTCGCTGTTGTTTTCACCGAACATGACAAGTTCAACATCCAGACCCTCCTGTGCGAATAAGCCCTCCTCCTGTGCAACAAAATACAGCAGATGTCCAGGAGCGGGAAGATACCCGACTTTCAGTCTCGTACTGCTCTGTGATGCAGAGTTTGCAGCGGCATCTGCCTTTTTGCCGCCCGCGCATCCTGTGAGAGCTGCCCCCAGCACCAACAGGGAGGACAGCAATGCAATCGTTCGTTTCATAAACCGAATCATCCTTCCATATATTTCTCTTAGTAATTCGATTGACTTACTATGCTAATAGTATAACACACAATCCGGACATTGTCCAATTGTTCTTTTTGAGAATGGGTTATCAGAAAACTTGATAGCCGAAAATAAAAAAAACACCATGTTACGTTAAAAACATGGTGGTGAATGTTTACATTCCCTTAGCTGCCCGTTCCAGGCGCTCCAGACCTTCCAGCACGAGACTGCGGGGGCAGGCGATGTTCATGCGCAGAAAGCCCTCTCCGCCTGTACCAAACTGTGTTCCCTCCGAAAGATACAATCCTGACCGATTCCGAATGCCCTGTGCCAGTGTCATTCTTGCATCTTTCTGTAATGCACGGGCATCCAGCCAGAGCAGGTACGTTGCCTGTGAGGGCGTGAGCCGGATTGACGGAAGATGGCGTTCCAGATACTCCCGTACAAGCTGTTTGTTTCCGTGAAGATGTGTACGCAGCTCGTCCAGCCAGTCACCGCCGTTTGAAAATGCAGCAGCTGCCGCCTGTACTGCAAAAGCGATGCCATAAATATGATGTCAGGAAGAGACTGCCGAATGGGCCTGTCCGCATTGACGGAAGAAAACGAAAATAGTATTAATAAAG
>ONEQ01000206.1 GCA_900316885.1 uncultured Eubacteriales bacterium
TCCGTTGCCGAAGACGGCGGTTTGCGTGCATTTGGAACCCGGCGTCAGGCATTCCCATCACGCCAAGCAATAGCGTGGTAGGCGACTTGAGCGTGAAGTCGGTAACACCCGACATGACCTGTGTGTTGTTCGTGCCTATCATCGAAGCATTGGGACCGAACTCGAGCTTCGATGTCGTGCCGTCGCCCATGAACATATTGAACTCAGGATTGCCTGTGGGGACCACATTCACCTCAACAGTGAAGGAACTCTTTCCGCTGACCGGATATGTACACGGAGGATGTTCACCGATCGGCATGAAAAAGGCATTTCCGACTGTCATTCACAAGAGCGCGGAGAGTTTGGAAACGATGATCTTCAGTGCGGGCAAGATCGGCTATCAGGTGGAGCTGGCGCCCGCTGATCTGCAAAAGCTTACGCGCTGTACATTTGCGGATATCATCGCGGAGGGGTGATTCTATGACAGGCAAACGGCTGCTTGCAGCACTGACCGGCGCCTTGCTGTTCCTATCTCTGCTGCCGGTTCCGACCGGTGCCGCAGAACAGGCAAAGCTCGTTGATTCCGGCATCGACTACACGGAGGACGTGCGCACGATCAACAATCCCGGTGCGGGCTATACCTCGACGCTCTGGTATGTCTGCAAGCCGGGTGCGACGGAGGTCAAGAACCCGCAGGGAAATCTGGTGCTGATGTTCGTGGATATCGGGGCGTTTTCGTCCGGTGCGAACGGTACGACAAATGAGGACAAGACCTACACCGAGGGCAAGGACTATGATCTCGACGCGGCATTTTTCAAGGGTATGCGTGGTACGCTTGCCAACTGCCGGAAGAACGGCTGTACGGTTGCCCTGCGTTTCCGGTATGATGCGAACGGCAAGACAAATCCGGAGCCTGCCGCCTTTGAGCAGGTGCTGCACCACATCGACCAGATCAAGGCAGACGGCTTTCTGGAGGAATACAAGGATATTCTGATGTACGTGGAATCGGGCTTTGTGGGAGCATGGGGTGAGCAGCACAGCGGTAAATACACCTCGCTCGAATACAAGGCGAAGCTCCTGCAAGCCGTTCTGGACATGACCCCGGACGATATCCCCGTGACAGTCCGTACGCCCAATATTTTCGCGCAGTGGGCGGGGATCAAGGCATCGGAGATCGATACATGGGAATCCGAACCGGACTCGGATGCGGCGCGCGTGGGAATGTACAACGACGGCTATATGGGCTCGGACTCCGATCTGGGCACCTACGCGAACCGCGAAAAGGAGACCGCATGGCTGGGAAAACAGACGCTCCGGACGTACTACGGCGGCGAATTTTCCGGCAATCTCGACTGGGCGAAGAAGTATGACACCTACCTCCCGGAGAATGCCATCCCGGAGATGTACAAGACCCACCTGTCCTACATCAACGGCAATATCTACCAGCTTTACAAGGACTACAAGTATTCAGCGGATCTGGATGAAAAGGGCTACAATACCGCCTACTACGGGCAGAATGTGTTTACATTTGTGCGCGATCATCTCGGTTATCGGTTCGTCCTGCAAAAGAGCGAGCTGAGCGAACGCACAGCGCAGGGCGAAACGTTCGACTTGCATTTTGACGTGCTGAATACCGGATTTGCGAATCCCATCCGCCCGCAAAAGGCACAGCTCCTTCTGGAAAAGGGCGGGCAGTATTTCGTCACGGATGTGTCCTGCATCGACGATCGGAGCTGGCTCTCGCAGACGGTGCAGAGCCAGCAGCTAACCGTCAAGCTCCCCGGCGGCATTGAGCCGGGAACATGGAATGTCTATCTGCGGCTTTCTGTCGGCAATCAGGATGTTGCGGACGGCAATCTCCGCTGTGTGGAGTTCGCCAACAAGGGCATCTGGAATGCATCACTCGGCGCAAACCGGCTCGGATCCATTCTTGTGCAGAAAAACGCCGACAGCGTACAGCGCGGTGACCAGAGCTTTTCCGTGAACGGTGCGGATACGGGCAATGCGATCCTCTACCAGACAAACGGCATGCCCATCCTCGACGGTGAGCGCTCCGGCGATGCCGAATGGACGGAAAATGAGCAGAAAGCCGAAACGGATGGAAATCTGCTCTACATCACGAATGATGACCAATATCTATACGTCGCGGCGGAGATTCATCATGGCGCGGCAAAGCCGGTCATCAACCTGCGTGTGACACCTGCTGTTCCCGAAGGCAAAAAGGAAACGACCTACTGGTATTACCGGCAGTCGGCAGGCTGGATCTATTACAGTCAGGGCAATCATGACGGCATCCAGCTCAAGGCGAAGGATGATTTTATGGAATTCCGCATCCCGTTCGGAGAGGTGATGGGGCTGTCCGCTGATACGCTTCTGAAGAACGTCACCATCTTCATACAGGATGAAGCCGACGAGTGGAAGGGCTGCGGGACGGTCAAAGCGGAGAATTACCAGATCGAGCCGCGCATCTTCATGTACACGGCATCCCAGTATCTCTGGCTGAACGAGGGCTGCACCTATTCCATGCGTGCGGTTCCGGCATCGGAGGATGCGGTCATCATCTGGCAGCATGACGGCAAGGTGCTTGACGCTAAGGGGGATACGCTCACGCTCCGAAACGTGTCCGCATCTGACAAAGGCGTGTATACTGCCGTGATCGAATCGAAGACCGGCGCGAAAGTCACGCAGAAGATCTGCGAGGTCGGGGATGTGGTCGAAGCCGCATCACGCAAGGGCGATCTGAATCTCGACGGAAAGGTCGATACCACGGATGCAAAGCTCCTGACGGAATGGCTCCACGGGAAGAAATCTGCCATCAAGGGCGATGCCGATCTGAATGCAGACGGCGTGTGGGATGTGTACGATCTGGCACTCCTGAAACGAGCAATCCAATAAAACGAAACCCTCTCCGTCAGGAGAGGGTTTTTGCTTATACATCGGTTTTTCCGCGTCGATACTCGGTTGGCGTCATGCCGAATTCCTTCTTGAATGTCCGCATGAAATGTGAGTAGTCATAGCCGCATTTCCGGGCAATCTCCTGCAAGGTATCCGATGTGTGCAGCAGCAGGAATTTTGCATGCTCCAGCTTGCTGCGGTGGATGTCACTTGCGCAGCTCACACCGAACGCCTTCTGGTAGATGCGGTGGAAGTAGGAGCTGGAAATGTTCAGCAGCTCTGCACACATTGCCAGCGACCAGTCGCGCTCGGGATTTTTGTAGATGCTCCGACGCAGCTCGGCAAGATCCGTATAATGTAGCTGCTCGGAATAGCTCGGCTGACTCGCCTTTGCCTTGGAGAGCAGCGTGAGTGCTGCCTTTTCGGCATCATCCGGGGTTCGCGGCATACGCTCCTCGAGCGCGACCGCATATTGCAGCGGAAGCCGCGCCTGACCCAGCGAGGTTTGGTACTGTTCAAACTGCTCACGGATGTTCTGCACCAGCAGATTGTGATAGTGCGAAGTTTCCGGTTCACTGCCGAGGATCAGGAAATCCCCCTCACCGGCACGCAGGCACTTTTCGCCGTGGCTGCATGCATTCTGGATCTGCTCCGAGAACGCAACGAGCAGTTTGTCCTTGACCAGACTGCCGTGCGACTCCGTCAGACGGTACAGCCCTGTGATCGACAGTGCAATCCAGAAGGCATGCTCACCCGTGCCCTGCACTGTGTTCATGTAGTCCCCCCAGATGTGCGGAAGACTTTTCAGATTGTAGAGTCCCGTCATTGTGTCACGCACCTGCGTCAGCAGATTATGATAGGCGAGCGAACGCAGCGCATTCTGCACGCGCAGAAATTCCAGCGCATTGTTGACCTCACGGCAGAAACGCAGATAGTGCGCACTAAAGCCGTCAATGATATTCCGGTACTGCAAGAGCGCATACCCGAAGCAACGGTCCTGGAAATGCACTGCCGTAAAGAATGTGACAGTCGGCTCCTCGGACTGCAACAGTTCCGGCGGGATCATTTCCGCCTGGGAAAAACTGTAATGCGAACCGCTGTAGCTCATGACCATCATGCGCTCTGAATAGCCGCGAGTGCGGTAATCGTGATAGCTGTGATCCGGCAGGGAACCGCGATCCCAGTCCTCGCAGAGACAGAGACAGAATTTCTGGCTCTCGTAATAGGACGGTTCGGTGAAGACAAAGGTCGTGTCGAACATCGTGCGCACAAAGCTGTCCAGATTGCTGCACGAGAGCAGGCGCGTGGAGAGATTCGTGTCGAGGTAGGCATCCTCGATCTTCTGGTAGTTGAATTCCTTGCCGACATTGGATGTGAGCTTGGACTTGCAGCCGCAGCTTTCCCGGCAGAGTAAGGTGCCGCGCTCATTTTTCAGCGGCATAACATCCTCACCCATGAGCTGGGAGTAGAGCAGGCAGAATGCATTTCGACCGAGCTGCCGCCAGGACGTCTGGTAGGTTGTAACGGGCGGGGAATGCATTTCCGCCTCGATGGCGCCGTCGTAGCCG
>ONEQ01000043.1 GCA_900316885.1 uncultured Eubacteriales bacterium
GAAACGTTTCTGGATTTGTTTGAGTTTGTACAGTCTATGGAAGGCAGCACGGATGACAGAATCTCCGAGGAAATCCGAAATTACTATGCCTTGCCGTACATCCGGCTGAAGGATGATGAGAGCCGTTTCAAGGGGATTCTGCCGCGCGATGCACTTTCGCGGGTATGCCGCGGCATCAGCCGCACCACGCTGTCCAATCTGGAGCGTATTCTGGAGCGCCGGTACGATGCATCACTGGAATATCTGCTGTTTCTCGGGGAGATCCGCTACAGCCGGTTTTCTGCCGCACGGCTGGAGCGTATTCTCAGCCGGAAGGATCCGGCAATACGGACAGAGGTTCTGAAGGCTCTGACTGCCCTGTATCCGATGTGCAGTCTGGAATGTAGGTTTGCACTCCTCAAATGGGCAGAGCTGCATCCGAATCTGCTTGGCATCGGGTTTGAGGCACTGACAGAAATGCTGTTTGCAGCATCCGGCAAGGATGAAATCTATTACGGACTTCTCAGCATGCGTCTGAATTCGTTATTCGGGAGGATCTAACGTGTTATCGACATTAGAACAGCTGGAACAGGAAATCGCCCTGTTCCGTAAAAATGTTTCGGACTCCAATCAATTGATGCTGTCTCTGCAAAAGGTCATTGCAGCCATGCAGAAACAGACCGATGCCAATGCTTCCGTCACGGGTGTACTGCAGGAACTGCCGGATCAGATCCGGGCTGCATCGGAGCAGCAGGAGCTGGCGCTGATGCAGGAATTGCAGCAGGCGAACCTGTCGGCAGGTGAAAAACAGGCAGAGCAATACAAGGCAATGCTGCAAAAGATTGCCGCCTACAACAAGCAGGCAGAATCCCTGAAAGCGTGTGTGCAAAAGAGCACCGAGGAGCTTTCCGAATTCCAGACCTCCCTGGTGCATGCCATCCAGAGCGGAAATGCGGAGCTCCGGGAAACAATTGCCACACAAGTCCATGCACAGCTGACGAATGTGGAGCAGAAGCTGATGCAATATACCACATCGGAACAAGGGCTGTACCTGGAGATCGGTGGCATCAAGACGATGCAGCAGCAGATGGGTGCAGCCCTCTCGGAGGTACAGCAGCAAACGGCAGGCATGGAACAGCTTGTCAAAAATGAGAGCCGCCGTCAGATGCAGGAAATGGAACGACATTCCGAGCAGCTGTCCCATCAGATCCAGGAACGGGATAAAACCGAACGAAACCGCTTCCGGATTCTACTGATCCTGATGGGCGCAATTCTGATTCTGATGCTTTTCCTGCTGGTATTCCATCCCGGCACGGGGGATACGGGAACAACGCGCGCTGTCCAGATGCTTCCGGAAGGTCTGCATGCCATCGGCAGCCCGGAGCTTTCCCTTCAGATTCCGGCGGATTATATCGGTGAGCTGGCAGACGGACTCCCCGAAGGCGAGGGCAGCTATGAATGGGCTGACGGTGCCCGCTTTGAGGGAAACTGGAAGGCTGGAAAAGCAAACGGCGAGGGAACCTTTACCTGTGCTGCGTATCAGCTCGTGGGGGAATTCGCGGATAATAAGCTCGTCAACGGGACACAGACCGTTCTGGGTGAGGATGCATCCGTTACCTTTCCGATCCGCTCCGGCGATGTGGATTATCAGAATGTTGAGGTTCGATTTCCGGACGAAACGGTGTACTACGGCGAGTGGAACAGCGGGATCCAGGGTGCCGGAAAAGCGGATTTTAAGAACGGCGACTCCTATCAGGGGCATTTTGAGAATGGCATGATGAACGGCGAAGGCAGCTATTCCTGGAAGAACGGTGCTTCCTATCAGGGAAGCTGGCTCGACAATCAGATGAACGGTGAGGGTACCTATTATTATTCCCAGGATAACGACCGGTACATTGCCGGTGCCTTTGAAGCCAACCAGCCGGTCGGAGAGCTTCGATATATGTATCGCGGTCATGCGTATACGACAACTTGGAAGGACGGTCAGTGTACACGTATTACCTACTAATTCCTGAATCGGAGGTACTGCATTATGGAACAGCCATTTCCCAAAATCCAGAAAAGTATTCAGGATTATCTTGAGGATGAGGACGGCAGAATCGTCCGCAGCAAGGCAGTTGCCATCGGTTCGCTGCTGCTGGTAATGGGATTCCTGTTTGCACCGGATTCCGTTTTTGCCGGTCATTCCTCGCATCGTTCCCACAGCTCTCACAGCTCGCACAGCTCAGGCAACGGGCATTCCAGCTCCCATGGCTCCCACTCCTCTCATGTATCCCACTCCTCGCATGTCTCCGGCGCCGGTCATTCCAACACCCATACCTCTCATTCCTCACATTCTTCTCACTACAATACCCAGCCCTCACACGTCTCCGCACCTGCCACGCAGCCGCCAAGAACGGTTCCGGTGACAACGCGCGCCACTACCACGCGCATCACCACCACCACAACAACCGTTCCCAAGCTTTCCTCTGTCACGCCGCCGCAGGAGCCGCAGACACTGCCGCAGGTAAACGTCACAGAGCAAATCAATCTTCTCGTTCCAGATATCCCGAAGGACGAATAAAGCCGATGCCGCTTCACACGGCACCGGCTTTTCTGTTTTGGCAACTGCGGGCAGTTTTATCTGCGTTACCGGATCAGCACCTGTGCAGCTAAGACCGCTGCAATCCCCAGAATTACGCTGAGCAACACATACAGCACTGCCTGCATGGGATTGCCTGCGTGGTACAGTTCCACCGTTTCCAGCGCAAATGTGGAAAATGTCGTGAATCCGCCGCAGATGCCGGTTTTCAGAAACAGGATCAGACGCGGGTTCAGATCCGGGCGCTTCGCAGCAAGAGCAGCGATCAGCCCGATGGCAAATGCGCCGAGGATGTTGACCGCAAGCGTTTTCACGGGAAAGCTGAAATCCTCCCGCAGTGGGATCAATCCCATCAAATAGCGCAGAACTGCGCCGATAAATCCGCCCAGTCCGACTGCAATGCATTCAATCATTCTGCCCTCCCGTCAGCGGCTTTTCCATGTGGATGCAGGTGAACGTCTCACCATGAATCACCTGCGACGGATCCGGCACATAGCCGAGCTTCCGATAGAAGCCGACCTTGTTCTCGCGGCTCTCCAGGACAGCTCTGCGGTATCCGAGCTCCTGCGCCCAGTCCTCGGCTGCCCGGATCACCCGGCTCCCTAGTCCCTGATGCCGGTACTCCGGCAGCACCACCACGCGCCCGAGCATCACAGACGTAGCGTCCAGCGGATACAGCCGGCAGGTTGCAACCGGGAGCACGCCGTCGGTAATGACGATATACTTTGTGCCCGGCGTATCATGCTCGTCAAATTCCTGATACAGCGAAATATGATGCTTGACCGCCATCGCCTGGATGCGTACATAGTACGCCCCCGCCTGCTCTGCGGTCGTAGCAGCTCTGATAACGTCCATAGTATGTCTCCCTTCCGTGTTTCTCTATTATTTTAACACAAAACGCCGGTGCTGTCAACGTCCGTCCTATCCGCATTTAAGAAACACTTAAGAAACAAATAGAAAACAGGCAAAGACTTTTTCAGAAACATGATGTATAATAAAACCATAGCAATCCAAACCAGTCAGGGAGGAATACATATGAGTACGATTCTTCATACAGAAAAGCTCTGCAAAACATTTTCAAACGGCGGGATGCAGCAGCATATCATCAAAAACCTGGATCTGGATATCCGGGAACAGGATTTTACGATCATTATGGGCGCATCCGGCTCGGGAAAATCCACTTTGCTTTATGCACTCTCCGGCATGGATACCCCCACGCTCGGCAGTGTTTTCTTCGGGGAGCAGGATATTTCAAAGTATACCAACGACCAGCTTGCCGTATTCCGGCGCGAACATTGCGGCTTTGTGTTCCAGAGCATCTACCTGCTCAAAAACATGACGGTATTTGACAACATCATGACCGGTGCGCTGGTGAAGCGTAAAAACTCGCCGGAGCTTGTCAAAAAGGCAGAGGAGCTCCTGCAAAAGGCTGGCATCGGGGAAAAGCTCTGGGGGAAATATCCCAATCAGCTATCCGGCGGTGAATGTCAGCGCGTCGGAATCGTCCGGGCGATCATCAACGAGCCGAAAATCCTCTTTGCCGACGAACCGACCGGCAGCCTGAACTCTGCGTCAAGCCGCGATGTACTGGACATTTTCACCGAATTGAACGAGAAGGGACAGAGTATCGTCATGGTGACGCACGACATGAAAACAGCGCTCCGTGGAAACCGCGTGATCTATCTGTGCGACGGCTCGGTCATGGGCGAGCATGAAATGCCGCCCTACGGGACGGATGATCTCAAAACCAGACAAGAAGGATTGCAGCGATTCCTCGACGGAATGGGGTGGTAATATGCAGCGGATTCTGAGACTCTCCCTTGCCAACATCAAAAAGCACAGGATGCAGGCTATCCTGCTGGCGCTGCTGATTCTGTGCTGCATAGCAATTACCGGCGCGGCACTTTCCGGACAGCAGAGCATCCGGCATCTGTTCCCGGATGTCGTGGCACGCTGCGGATTGTTCAACAACTGTATGCTCGTATCCGAAAAGGAGTTCAACGACACGGTTCTTTCCATCCTGGAGGAGGATGAACGGGTGCTGAATACGGATCATCTGGAGATCATCTGGAGCACCACGACAAATTATCTGGACGACAAGGGAGATGAAAAAGCACTGTACATGGGCTTTACAACGGAGGATATGGCAAAGCGCATCCAGAAATTCGCGATGGAAACGACACTATCCGAGGCGGAAATCCGCGCACTGGAGCATCCGATTTACATGCCGTTTGCAGTCAAGGATAATCTGCATCTGAAGGCGGGCGATACCTTCGACATGATCCACGGCACGCGGCGTTTTTCCTTTACAGTCGCAGGCTTCTACGAGGCGATCTTCCTTTCGGATACCAATAACGGCTGTCAGATGCTGGTATCCGATGCGGACTATCTGACACTGCGCGGTGTCCTCAGCAGGCATGAGATGATCCTTTACAATACTGCTGAGGGCTGCGATACGAGGGATGTGGCAAACCGTTTCCTGCAACGAATCGACGACGTGACAGGCAGGGATGTTTCCACAGAGATCATAGTGAACTCCTACGATGCGCTCTTTGAATACTGCACGACCTTTACGTCGGATGTGACAAGTATCATGCTGCTCGTGGCGGTCGTGATCCTGCTGACGAGCGGCGTGATGATTCTCTTCCGGATTTCCGGGGATATTCAGGATCAGATCCAGTCCATCGGCGTTCTGGAAGCGCTGGGATATACCTCCGGGCAGATCACACTTGCCTATGCGGGAGAATATCTGCTGCTTGCCCTCGCCGGCGTCCTGCCCGGTACGGCAGGCGCCTTTGCACTGCTGCCGGTGCTCTTTGCAAGGGGGGAGATGATCGCCGGGCATCACGCGGATCTTCCAATTATACCGCTGCCCATTCTCCTCACCGCATCGGGCATCCTGCTGTTTGTGTTTGCAATCTCCTATCTGAGAGCGATGGCCGTTCGAAACTATCCGCCTGTGCAGGCGTTCCGCAAGGGCATTGCCGCACATCACTTCGGAAAGAACTATTTCCCGCTGCGAAAAACCGGCAGCAGCGTCCATCTCCGGCTTGCAATGAAGGGCTTTGTGCAGAATCTCCGTCAGAGCACCGGTCTGTTTGTCTGCGTGACAGCTTCGGCGGCAGCAGTGGTGCTCGGACTGCTCACGGCGGATACATTCCGCTCGGATATGGAGGTCGCTAAGACAGTGAGCGGTGCAGAGATCTGTGATATTCTCGTATTTGTCTCGCCGTCTGCGGATGCTGCGGAGCTGGCGGAGGAAATTTCGCTGATGCCGGGTGTCCGCAAGGTGAATGCCTGCAACAATGCGCTGTCCACCGAGACGGTCTACAGCATGAACCACACGGCACGCATGGTGCCGCTGATCTATGATGATTTCGGCACAACCGAATGTATCCTGACAGCCGAAGGCAGACTCCCGGAGCATGACAATGAGGTGGTTGTCTCCAAGTTGTTTGCCAGCGACAACAATCTGAAAACCGGCGGCAATCTGACGCTCGAGAAGAACGGGGTCGAGAAGAACTATATCATCACCGGCATTGCATCGAGTGTCACAAACGGCGGCAAAAATCTCTGCATCACGACTGCCGGCATCCGGCGGCTGATCCCGGTCTACCGGCACCGTTCCATTGACATTTTCCTGGATGGATCCATGGATAAGCAGACATTCAAGACACAGCTTCTGCGGACATACGGTCAGACAATCTCCGATCTGCGCCGGGAGGAGATCTCCGGTGAAACGCTTGAGGAGCGAATCCGTTCGCAGGCAGACAGCAAGATGGCAGAGCTGATGAACAGCTACGGCGTGACGCATATCGAGTATGCCGTACAGGTCGGTGATACCATGATTTCTGGCGGCAGCAGCGGTTTTCAGATCAGCTCCGTATGCGATCTGGCGGAGATCCTGGAAACGCAGATGGGGGCTGTATTCTCCACAGTCTGCCTTGCGGCAAAGGCTGGTGTCGTTGTCATTGCGGCAGTGGTGCTGATTATCATTGTGATGATGATGGAGCAGACGGTGAGACGGCAGCGCCGGGAGCTGGGGATCATGCTGGGGCTAGGCTACACCACACGGGAGCTGATGCTGCAGCTCACCTGCCGGATCATGCCGGCGGCAGCCGCAGCGGTGATCCTCGGCACCGCACTCGGAACCGCAGCGGTTTCCGCTGTATTTCGTACCATGATCGGAACAGTTCTGCTCCCCCTCCCGCTGATCCTTGCATCCGCGGTCATCATGACGGTGTTCTGCTTTGGCTGCGCCTATATCGGTGCCGGCAGAATCCGAAAAATCTCCGTAACAGAGCTTATGACGGAATGAGGTAGGTTTTATGAAAAGAATCATTGCAATCCTGGCAGCCGTCTTTCTTACGGCTTCGCCACTCACCTGCTCGGCAGCAGAGCCCGCCGCTGATGAGGCTCCTGCTGTTGAGAGCGCAGAGACGCTGTCCGCGATCGGCTCCGTGAGCAAGACCTTTGTCACAGTATCCGCTTTGCAGCTTGCCGAACAAGGGCTGATTGACATTGACAAACCTGTGACGGACTATCTGCCGGAATTCCGCATGGCAGACAAACGGTACAAGGAGATCACGGTGCGGATGCTGATGAACCATACATCGGGTCTGATGGGCTTTACCTTCGGGAACTCAATCGTATTTGAGGATGTTCAGACCGAGGATCACGATCAGTTCCTGCAAAGGCTGCGCACGCAGCGGCTGAAAGCCGATCCCGGCGCGCTTGCATCCTACTGCAATGACGGCTTCACGCTGCTGGAGCTGGTTGTGGAGCGTGTCAGCGGCATGTCCTTCACGGACTATGTGGAGACGCATATCTGCGAACCGATGGGTCTGGTGCAGACGGGCACACCGCAGAAAAATTTCGGTGATCCGCATACCGCACGGATTCTTCTGAACGGCGAGACCGATTTTGCGGCGGACTATGCAATGGCACTGGGTTCGGGCGGCATCTACGCCACGGCACCGGATCTGTGCAGATACGGCACGGCGTTCTTTACGGGAAATCAGACCCTCATCAGCGACAGAACCAAGGCAGAGATGAACAAGAGCATTGCCCGTGACCGCTATGATGACGGATTCGGGCTGAGCTGGGATGAAAGCGATGTTGCATGCTATCAGGATGCCGGCGTCAAGGTCGTGGCTAAGGGCGGACATGTCATTGAACAGAGTGCGATCCTCATGGTCGCACCGGATGAGAAGATCAGCATCTCCGTGCTGAGTGCGGGCGGTGACCCCATGTGCCCGTCCTATCTTGCCGAAGTGATCATGGACACGGTGCTGGATGACCGCGGCATCACGGCAGTACATCCCGAACCGGAGGCACTGACAGTGCAGGACAGTGTACCCGCATCCTATCTGGAAAAGGCTGACCTCTACGCCTGTGCCGATCACATCGTATCGGTGCAGTTCCCGGACAGTCGGTACATGGAGCTGACAGATCTGACCGCCGATAACCCGAAGCCGGTGCAGTATCGGTATGCAGACGACGGACGCTTTGTGCTGATGGAGGGACAGATCGGCGCGGAGGATGAGCGGCAGGCGGAGGATCAGCGCATCCTGACATTTGCAGAGCGTGACGGAAAGGAATACATCTTGTCTGACTACAATGCCCTGATTGACGGCTTTGACCGAAGACAATCCGCAACATACTACCTGCAAAGGACCGGCAGACATTCCGTGGATGCGGACACCATGCAGTACTGGGAAAACCGTGCCGGCAGGAAATACTATCTCGATAACGGCAGATTTTCCAATACCGCCTATCTCGGCACACCCTGTATCTCTATGCAGACAACCGACGGCTATGTCTACGGACTTGCGCCTGACAGAAGTGTCCAGTTTACGGCAGCCGTCAGGGACAGCCGGAATGCACTCGGCTTTATCGAAATGCCTGGCAGCGGAGGGAGCAACCTCAAGGATGTCCGGATGGAGGAGCACGGCGGACATGAGGTGCTGCATCTGACCAATTATGCGCTCTCCTATGCCGAGGAAAGCGCCATTCCGGATTTCAGTGCGGAGCTTCGTGAAATAGCACTTGAAACGGGGCATGCAAAGTGGTATAATATAGGTAAGATGGGCGGAACGTCCCTGACCCTCGATATTCCCGCGCACGCCTCGGTGTATGTCTACGACGAGTACGATAAGGTCGTTTACTCCAGCTTTATGAAGAACTGCGGCAGTGAGATCACGCTCCCGGTAAACGGAAAGATCGTTTTCATCGGAGAAAGCGGCGTTAAGGTGAGTATCGGCTGAAAGAAGTGATACGATGGATTACAAATGCCTGATGATCGACGACGACGAAACGATCGCGGAGAATACGGCAGAATATTTCAATATCTTCGATATTAAAACCACCTATGTTACCAGCTATGAGCAAGCCGTCGCGTTTCTCGCGGAAAATACCGTTTCCCTGCTGCTGCTGGACATCAATCTCGGTGACAAATCCGGTTTTGAGCTTTGCAGAAAGATACGGAGCGAATTCAATATGCCGATTCTGTTCATCAGCGCCCGGACGAGCGATGATGATGTGCTCATGGCGCTGAACATCGGCGGGGATGATTACATCAAAAAGCCATACAAAATGAATATACTGCTTGCAAAGGTCAAGGCAATCCTCAACCGCTACGAGCAAAGCCTGCCGGCAGCAGATTCCTCTGCCGCACCGGTCAGTGCCGGAAAGCTGCGGATCCGGGACGGACTGCTGCTGGATACCGAATCGCACAGCATCCGCAAGGACGGCGTGCAGATCCCGCTCAAAGCACTTGAGTACAAAATGCTGCACTATTTTCTGGAGCACCGCGGCAAGGTCATCACCAAGGACGAATTTCTGCATAATGTATGGGAGGACGAATTCGTCGGAGAAGGCACCGTCGCTGTCCACATTCGTCACCTGCGTGAAAAGATCGAGGCGGATCCGAATGAGCCGCAGCTTATCAAAACCGTGTGGGGCGTCGGGTATATTCTGGGGGATGCATCATGAAATACGGGAGATTCCTGATACTCCTAGCGGTGACGCTTGCCTGCTGTATCGGGATCTTCGTCATAACCGGCAGGCATCAGTACACGCCCGATATTGTCCGGCAGAACGACATCACCGAAACTGTCCGGGAGCATATCCGCGATCTCGGTATTCTTGAGCGCAGATTTCCCAGAGCGCAGATTCTCGTGTTCGACCGGGAAGGCTTCTGCATCTACCCGGAGCAGGAAACCATCACGCTGATTGATGCCCGGAACCGCGGAGATCTGTGCCTTGCTGTCGCAGACGGCGACAGGCTCCTTGCAACGGCGGCTATCCCGGATCCGTCTGCTGCGGCATATCAGACCGCATTTCACCGGCTCAGTCTTGCGGCAGTGATTCTGCTCTTCCTGCTGCTCACAGCGGCGGTGGTGTTCTGGCTGTACATCCGCAAGCACATTCTAAAGCCATTTGACAGCATGAAAGACTTTGCCGGCAGAATCGCAATGGGTGACCTCGACGAGCCCCTTCGGATGGAGCAGCACAATCTGTTCGGTGCATTCACGGAAAGCTTTGACATTATGCGTGAGGAGCTGAAAGCATCCCGTGCCCGCGAAACAGAGCTCAAACGCAAGGAAAAGGAGCTTGTGGCAGCACTCAGCCACGATCTGAAAACCCCCATTGCGGGAATCAATACGATCTGCGATGTGCTGAGCGTGAAGGTATCGGATGCCTATGTACTCGGAAAGGTCGGGGGCATCCAGAAGAAAACGCAGCAGATGGAGCTGCTTGTGAGTGATCTGCTGACCACGGCGCTCGATGATCTCGGGGAAATGACCGTGAACTGCACGGATGAAAGCTCGTCAGTCCTGCATGAGATGCTCCAGGCAGCCGACCCGCGCTCACTTGTCCGGGAAGGCGTGATCCCCGCCTGTCTCATCCGCATGGATGCTAAGCGGATGCATCAGGTCATCGGCAATATCATTGGAAATTCCTACAAATATGCCAATACGCCCATTGATGCTGTGTACTCGTTCAGCGGTGATTATCTCAAGCTGTCCATCACCGACCACGGCAAGGGTGTCCCGGCAGATGAGCTGGATCTTATCACCAATAAGTTCTACCGCGGCAGTGAAGCCAAATGCTCCGGGATGGACGGCAGCGGACTGGGCTTGTATATCGCCGCTGCACTCATGGAAAAGATGGGCGGTGAGCTGATCTGCTCCGGCAAAGGCGAGGGGCTGACGGTTTCTCTGATGATACTGATGTCCTGATGCCAGCAGGCAGTATCCCTCTGGCATTGACAAAATCCGGTAAATATGCTATACTATACAAAACAAGTGCGTTCAGCACACAAAAAGGAGCGTGTATTCATGATTCTGAAGGTAGACGGTCTGAAGGACTATAACGGTTTTTATGTGACACTTGCATTGGCGCAGGATGAGTTTGACACGAATCTGAAGGCAATCACGGTTGGTCCGATCTATGAAACGGAGCTTCACCTGCTTGACAGCTTTGTCCGTATGGTGGACAGCGCAGTCAAAATGCAGAAGCCTCTGAAGGAGGTCACAGGCGCCATGGAATGGCTGAACGGCAATCCGACTGTAAAAGCGTTTGATACCGTATGCTTCCGCCTGAATCTGCTTGCTAAAATGCAGGATGCCGGCTTCAAAAAAACAGCGATTGTTGCCAAATACGGTGTTGTCTACAAGTGTGGTGAAAAGCTTTCTGCGGTCAGTGTAGAGGATACCCACCAGAAGGGACTGACCATCGAATATAAGTAACCGCAGCATGGTTCTTGTTCCCTCAAATCCGAAAACCCAAAGGAGGCTATTATGAACCCTACAGAGAAGTTTTTATTTGAAGTCATGGATCAGATCGAAGGAACTGTCAAGCAGGTAAAGGGACTTGCGAAAGACGTCTCAGATACACTGACTCCGGTTGCTGAGGAAGCAGCAGGCTATCTGGAAAAAGCAACAACAACGGTTTCTGATGAAATCAAGAAGGCTTCTGATGCGTCTGAGATCGCAGCAGACAAGGAAAACTGTAAGGAGGTTCTTCTGGCTCTTTCACAGTATGCAAACAAGACTTCATTAAATCCGGAAGTAATTAATGCAATGCATAAGGTTTCTGCTTACTATAAGGAGGGAACTCCTATTTTCTCTCATACGGCAGAGGATGCAGATCTGCTTGTTCTGATCATGACAGCAATGCACAGCTCCATGCAAAAGACACCTCTGTCAACCTATCGGAAGACTGTTAAATGGGTTGTTTGCCAGTATCAGCAAAATTATCCAGCTAACAAAACGAAAGGTTGAAATCAATAAACGCTATCCTGGGCATTGCAAGGTTGATTGCAGCCAGTATGCACCGGAACTTTGCATCGTTTTTTGCCTCCACCCCGTACATAAGAGCAATCCCCCGCAATGAAAACAGGTACTCATAAAGAAGTTTTTATGATTTGAAGATAAGGCTGCGTAACCTCGGCGGTTACGCAGCCTTTCTCTTTTTGTCGTACTTCATACTGTCAGCGACAGCAGTCGCTACGGCAACATCAAAGCGATAGTGAATCCCGATCTCCTGAGTGCGGTGACCGCTGCTCTTGTCAGGAGCGTGAACAACGATCTGCTCAATCAGTTCGTGCATGATTTCAGGGGTAAGAGCAATGTCAGCGGCACGCTTGTCCATTGCTGCCTCGATCTCGTTCAGCTTGTCGCGCTTGTTCCGCTTGTCCGCGCCGCCGGCGATCATGTCATTCAGGCGCTTGCAGTCCTCGGCGGAGAGGCGGCTGCCGTTGTAACGGTACTTCGGGCTTCTGACATTCTTGTTAGGCATACCTGAACACCTACCACATGAACGCCCACGAGCTTGCCATGACAATGATCCGGGAGGTTCTCTACGAGACCGGAATCACGGCAACCGCAGGCATCGGCACAAACCTGTACCTTGCCAAAGTAGCGATGGATAATGTAGCGAAGCATGTAACGCCCGATAAGGATGGTGTCCGCATTGTCGAGCTGAACGAGCGCACATATCGGGAGCTACTTTGGTGTCATACTCCACTAACGAATTTCTGGAATGTCGGTCCCGGTATGACGGCGGTGAACTGCGGACGGATTACAGCTTCCAGACACTGACCTAACATGCTGATGGATGAGTGTATAGATCCTGATATGAGAAAGGATTATAACC
>ONEQ01000011.1 GCA_900316885.1 uncultured Eubacteriales bacterium
GTATGTATCGCTAGGAGGAACTGTGCAAGATGACGGAAAAGATGGGGTACAGATGACGTGCTGAGCCGTCAGGCGGTCTTTGTGCGGTGTTGCCTTAAGTGATATAGTCATTCCGCCTTGACAGATTGTACAGTATATGGTATAATAAGTGCAGAAATATAGCTCTGTTCTTCTGCACCGGACAAGGGCAATTTTGGGGGAAAAGACCGAAATCGTTTAACCAGAGGAGGTATCATCATGAACCATCATTTCGGACGCAAGGCAGCCGCTGGCGTGCTTTGTCTGGGACTGCTCTGCCAGAACGCAGGCATCCTGCCGGCAGCCGCAGCAAAGGCGACCGGCGTCACCATCAACGAGGTCTGCTCCAAGAACACGACCTATGCCGCACCGGACGGCGGCTTCTACGACTACATCGAGCTGTACAATGCCGGCTCGGCGGACGTTGATCTTTCCGGCTGGGGCCTGAGCGACAAAGAGGCTACCCCGCATAAGTTCAAGTTCGCAGACGGCACCAGGATCGGTGCCGGCAAGTATCTGGTCGTATTCTGCGACAAGACCGCTGCCGCAAAGGATTCCACCATCGCAGGCTTCGGCATGTCCGGCTCCGGCGAGACCATCATTCTCTCCGACAGCAACGGCACTCCCGCCTACACACTGACCTTCGGCTCGATCGCATCGGACAAGTCCTGGGCACAGTACCCGGACGGCAGCGGCGAATTCTTCGAGACTGCCATGACCGCCGGCAAGACCAACGTCGCTCCTGAAGGCGCGGCGGCTGTCGCTGTACCGGAATTCTCCCTCGACAGCGGCTTCTATGAGGCGGGTCAGCAGGTCAGCATCAAGGCACCGGCAAATTCGACCGTCTACTACACGACCGACGGCAGCGATCCGACCAATTCCTCCACCAAATACACCGGTCCCTTCACGCTTGCAGATGTTTCCTCGAATCCGAACGTCCTGAGCGCCGAGAAGGACATCTCCACCAACGGCTATACCCCGCCCTCCCAGCCGGTTGACAAGGCGAATATCATCCGCGCCGTGACGGTGAATGCGGACGGCACCGCCAGTGAGATCGTGTCCAAGACCTATTTTGTCGGCAAGACCAATTCCGGCTACTATCCGAAGATGAAGGTCGTTTCCCTCGTGACCGACCCGAAGAATCTGTTCGACTACGATACCGGCATCTACGTCCTCGGCAAGCACTATGACGAGGATAACAATTCCTCCTCGGATCCCAGCGATCCCGGCAATAATCCGTTCCCGGGCTTCCCCGGCTGGGGAGATTGGGGCGGCGGCGGATTCGGCGGCGGCTTCGGCTTCAAGCAGCCCTGGGAATACGAGGCGAACTACACCCAGAAGGGCAAGGCATGGGAGCGCGTGGCGAGCATGACCATGTTCGATAACGGCACTAAGGTCATCGACCAGAATGTCGGCATCCGCATCAAGGGCGGCGCATCCCGTCACAATGTCCAGAAGAGCTTCAATCTCTATGCGCGTCTCGATTACGGCGCACCGGAGTTCGATTTCGACTTCTTCGACGGCAAGAACACCAAGCAGTCCAACGGCAAGAAGATCAAGACCTATACAAATATTTCCCTGCGTGACGGCGGAAACGACAGCAATGCCGCATTCTTCCGCGATTCCCTGAATCAGGGGCTCGTGACCGACCGCGCCTTCGGCTATCAGGCAATGAACGAGTGCATCGTCTTTATCGACGGCGAGTTCTGGGGCATTTACCAGATCTGCGAAAAGCTCAACGATACCTACATCAAGGATCACTTCGGCGTGAAGAAGAGCGACGTGGCAATGGTCAAGTCCAATGAGCTGGAGGAGGGCACGGATGCCGATCTCCAGGACTGGAACAACCTCTGCAAGGGCGTGGCAAACGGCAGCATCACCTATGAGCAGTTCTGCCAGAAGGTCGATATCCAAAGCTTCATGGACTATTTCGCAGCGCAGATCTACTGGTGCAACGTTGACTGGCCGCAGAACAATACCTGCGCATGGCGTGCAAATGTCGTGGATGAGTCCAATCCCTATGCCGACGGTAAGTGGCGTATGATCGTATTCGATACCGAGTATGGTCAGGGTCTGTACAACGGCATGAACACCGGCGCGAATACGGACGCATTCCAGCGCATCGCCCAGAACCGCAGCACGGAGAAGGAGGAGGATGTCTTCAGCCCGCTGTTCACAGCACTCATGAAGAACAAGGACTTCGCACTTGCCTTCTCCCGCACGATGATGGATCTGGCTAACTACAACTTTGATCCGGAAAAGGTCGATACGGCGGCAAAATTCTACGAGGAGACGTATGCAAAGCAGGTAGCGGATACCTTCCAGCGCTACGGCTACCGCGACAAGAATGAGCAGTCCTACAAGAACGAGTGGAACACGGTCAAGAGTTTCTACAAGCAGCGTTTCACTCCGGCAGAGAGCAGCCTGCGCAAGGCGGCAGGTCTGACCGGCGAGCCGCTGACCCTGAGTCTCCAGAATGACCAGGCATCGGGCGAAATCACCTGCAACACGCTGAAGCTCGGCGCAATCGACAAGTGGTCGGGCAAGTACCACAAGGACTACGCGCTCACGCTCACCGCAGAGCCGAAATCCGGCTGCACCTTCGATCACTGGGAGGTGGACGGCGTGAAGCTCGTCGAGGGCGACACCAAGTCCGCGACCATCAGCGTGACACTGGAGAATCCGGCGACTGTCCGTGCGGTTTACAGCGGCACGGCAGCATCCACCACGATCAAGGGTGACTACAACAACGACGGCAAGGTCGATGTAGCGGATGTGGTTGCACTCCAGAAGTACCTGCTCGGCAAGAAGGTTACCATCCATTCCGGCGCGGATACCGTTGCGGACGGCGTAACGGATATTTACGATCTGGGTATGCTCAAGCGTATGCTTCTAACCAAGTAATACAAAGCAAAAAGGAACTGCCTCCCGTCACGGGGGGCAGTTCCTTTTTGCAATACAGCCCTCTCCCTGTGTTCGGGGAGAGGGCTGTGCGAATACCTGCTGCCGGGCGCAGGCAAAACTATTTTAGCCAAGCACCACGATGATCTCGTTGGTGTCCTTGAGTGCGGATGCCTTGATATAGCCGTCCTTGACTGCCTTGCCGTTGAGCATGACCGTCTTGACGCCGCTCTGCACATGATCCGGGTTCTGTACGTCGATGTTCAGGCGCTTGCCGCGGAAGGTCTTCTTCATCTTGAAGCCATCCCACTCGTGCGGGATGGACGGGCTGATGGTGATGCCGTCAGCGTCCGGACGGATACCGCAGATACCCTCGGTGCAGCCGACCATGACAGTCGATGCCGTACCGGTCAGCCAGTGAACATGGCTGCGGCCTGCGAACGGGGATGCCTTCGACTCGGTGAACTGACCGTGTACATACGGCTCCATGCAGCGGATCTCTGCCTTGTCGTTCAGTGTTGCCGGAGAGGATTCCTTGAAATACTCGAACGCTCTGTCACCGTGACCCAGCAGACCCTCTGCGAGAATCAGCCAGCCCTGCGACTGCGAGAAGATACCGCCGTTCTCCTTGGTATCGAGGTTGAATACCTGCATCAGTGCGCCGTCGAAATAGTGGTTCTGGTACGGCGGCTCCAGGAGCTTGGCGCCGTAGGGCGTGTTCAGGATGCTGTGAACGCTCTCCATTGCCTTGTCCGCCTGCTCCCCGGATGCGAACCGGGAGATGACAGACCAGCTCTGCGGATTGAGCCACATATTCGCCTCGGGATCCTTCTTGGCGCCGACGATGGTGCCCTCCTCGCGGATGCCGCGGATGAAGCGATCCTCGTCCCAGCACTTCTCCAGTGCATCGCCGAGCTTCTTCTGTACGCCGTCGATATAGTCGATATACTTGGTATCCTTCTTGTCCTTCGCCATGTCGCGGATCACGCTCATCGCATAGTAGAGCTGGAATGCCACGAATGTGGACTCGCCCTTTGCGCCCAGACGCAGGCAGTCGTTCCAGTCTGCATGCAGACCTGCGGGCATGTCGTGATCGCCCATGTGGTTCATGGAGAAGTCGATCGCACGCTTCAGGTGCTCGTAAACCGTATCCTCGCCGCCGTTTGCATAAACGATCTTCTCATCGAGGAACGCCGCATTGCCGGATTCACCGATATACTTGACAATCGTCGGGAACAGCCAGAGCGCATCGTCAGCGCGGTAGGAGGGATGTCCTGTCTCCTTGACATACTCCGGATCGTCCGGGGTATTCTCATGACCAGCATTGTGGGTGAACTTGACCAGAGGCAGACCGCCGCCGTTGTCCACCTGTGCGGACAGCATGAAGCGGATCTTCTCGGCAGCCATCTCCGGATCGAGGTGGATGATGCCCTGAATATCCTGCACGGTATCGCGGTAGCCGTAGCCGTTGCGCAGACCGCAGTAAACGAACGATGCCGCCCGCGACCAGATAAACGTGATGAAGCACTGGTAAGCATTCCACACGTTCATCATGTTGTTGAATTCCTCGGACGGTGTCTCGACCTCGAAATTCTCCAGCTTCTTGTGCCAGTAGGTCTTGAGCTCATTCAGCTCCTTGTCCACGGTGCCGGACTTCTCGTAGCGCTTCATGATCTCGGCGGATTCCGGATCGTTCTTTCTGCCGAGGAGGTATACCAGCTCGCGGGTCTCGCCGGGCTTGAGGATGATCTGGGTGCGGAGAGCGCCGCAGGAATTCTCGTTGAAGTTCATGGAATCGTCGCACTTGCCCTGCTCGACCATGATCGGGTTGGAGTAGGTTCTGTACGGGCCGATGAAGTTTTTCAGAGAGCCGCATGTATCGGTCACCTCGGCACCGGTCATGCCGAAGAAGCGTTCGAGATGGTTGGAGCCTGTCTCGTCCTTGGCGTGATGCTCGTTGAGGTGCTGGAGGATCTTGTTGCCGATGCGCTCGGTGCGGGAAATGAACAGGGTGTACTGGAGATTGACCTGATCCTGCTCATAGTTGCAGTCGTTGGTGAACTCCACAAAGCCGAATACGCTCAGGGAACGCGGCTTGGAGTCGTTGTTGGTGATCTTCGTGCGCCATACCTCATAGGTCTGACCTGCCGGAACGTAATAGGTCGTCTCGGTCTGGATCTTCGCATATTCGGAGGTCATGACGGAATATGCCGTACCATGGCGGCACTCGCTCTTGTACTGGTCAAGGGGCTTGCCGACAGGCTGCCAGGTTGCCGACCAGTAATCGCCGGACTGCATGTCGCGCAGATAGATGTATCTGCCCGGGAGCGCCATCATGGAATTGAAGCGGAAGCGCAGGATTCTACCGTTTGCACCGGACTGCTCGAAGCTGTAGCCGGCGGCATTATTGGAAATGATCGCACCGTATGCGGGCGAGCCGAGGTAGTTGACCCACGGCGCCGGCGTATCCGGGCGGGTAATCACATATTCCTTGTTCTTGAGGTCAAAGTAACCGTACTGCATAATAAAAGTCTCCTTCTCGGGGATTTTTTCACTGTATTATCATTGTACCATATTACAATACAATTTGCAAGCTTTTTCAAGAAAAAAATCACTATCCACAACTTAAGCGTGAGCCGCCCCACCCCCAACCCCCTCCCCAGAGGGGAGGGGGCTATTTATGGTGGCTTCGCCCCCCATACCCCTTTTTGGGGCTTACGCCCCAAGCCCCTTAAGTTGTGGACAGTGGAAAAAAATAGCTGTCCTTTTCAACGCGGACGGGAGTCCAGAGGGATCACATGCCCTCACTCCTTCATCAGCCGGTCGATCGCATTGCTGTTGAGCTTGGCGGTGAGCTTCAGGCGTTCCGTCTCCTTTTCCGCCTTGTCGAGATCCTCGGCGCACCGGTGGAAGCGCTTGATGTTGAGCGCCTGCTCGCTTTCCAGCTCCGTGATGCGCTGGTTCGCCTCGTTGAGCGCCGCTTCGAGGGCGGCGATGCGTTCGAGCGCCTCCCCCATCTGTGAGGCAAGCACCTCGACCTGCCCGGAGAGCGATGCATTCTCCTTTTGCAGCTCGAAATTCAGCCGGTTCTGGCGTTCACCGAATTCGCGGAGCGTCTGCGGCAGGTGCGTGATGCCGTCCTGCGGGGTGTATGTCTTGTGGTTCATGGCGTTTCCTCTCAAATCAGCCCGTAATTCCGGCGGTTGTGGTCGAGCATCGTGCGCAGCGTTTCCTCCAGCGGATAGATCGGCTCCCAGCCGGTATCCGCCCGGAGCTTCGCGGTATCCGCTTCAATGTACGGCACATCCGCCGGACGCAGCTTCGACGGATCCTGCTCCACGACGATCGACTCCGTGCTCATATCCAGCAGCAGCTCCAGAATCTCGCGGATCGGGACAGCCTTCCCGCTGCCGACATTGTACGTCTCACCTGCAAGACCCTTTTGTATCAGCATCGTGTAGGCGCGGACAACATCCCGCACATCCGAGAAATCCCGCTTTGCCGAGAGATTCCCGACACGGATCACCGGCGGGCGGAGCTTTGCCTCCATCTCCGCGATCTGGAGCGCGAAATCCGCCGCCACAAACGTCGGGGACTGCCCCACGCCGATGTGATTGAACGCACGCACCATCACGATGCCCATGCCATACGCCCGCGCATAGACCGCGCCGAGCATGTTCTGGCATGCCTTGGTCACCGCGTAGATATTCCCCGGATGGATCGCCTCCGTCTCCGGGATTGCGCTCGTACCGCGCTTCTGGTAGCCGTATTCCTCCCCGGAGCCGACCAGCAGGATCCGCGGATAATACTCCGGGATGCTCCGCACGGCTTCGAGGAGATGCAGCGTGCCCTTGATGTTCACATCCACCGTCAGCTCCGGGTCCTTCCACGATGCTGAAACCGAGCTCTGCGCCGCCAGATGATAGATCTGCGCCGGACGATGCTCGTCGAGGAGACTGCGCACGGCGTTCTGGCTGCCCAGATCCAGGTCAAATACCTCCGCGCCGTCCATTTTCAGATGCTCGTGCGGGAGCTTCGTCGCGCCGGGGTCATAGCCCTCCTCCAGAAGCTGCTGCAGCAGGTACTTTCCCACAAAGCCGCCTGCGCCGATTACCAGTGCATCCATTACCGTCCCTCCAATACATCGCGTATTTGTTTCATGATCCGATCCGGTGCGTATTCCCGCCGCACCTTTTCCGCGGCATTTCTGCCGTATTCTGCCCGCAGCGCCGCATCGTCCGCCAGACGCTGGATCGCCCTTGCGAGTGCGCCGGCATCCTTCGGCGGCACGGTCAGACCTGTTTTTCCGTGCTCGCTCACATAGGGCACGCCCGATCGCAGGGCGGTATTGATGACGGGCTTGCCGTACACCATCGCCTCCTGCTGGACGATGCCGAATGCCTCCGAGCGCTCCACGGACGGCAGGACAAAGAAATCGCAGTCCGCAAAGGCTGCCTTGAGATCCGCATCCGAGAGCCGCCCCAGAAAATGCACGGGCAGCCCCCTGGCACGGGCTTTCAGCTCTGCTTCGAGCTTTCCCGTGCCGCAGATGAACAGCTCACAGCCATGCACCTGCCGGAATGCCTCAATCAGGTACTCCGCGCCCTTGTAATACACCAGCCGCCCGACGAACAGCACCTTGACGCTTTTCGCATCCCGGCATTGCAGGATTGCCCGCCGCGCTGCCGCTTCGTAGCGGGATGCGTCCAGCGGATAGGGAATGATCCGGCATTTGTCCCGGAATTCGGGCAGAAATGCCGAGCCGTCGATGTGTCCCCTTGTCGCGGTGATGATCGCATCAGCACGTTTGAGAAAGCGCCTGAGAATGGGCTTGTAGCATTGCAGGAGCAGCTTTTGCTTGATGACATCGCTGTGCCATGCGATCACCACGCGGCAGCCGCATTTCGATACCAGACATGCCGCATCGCCCAGCGGGAACGGGGTGTGGATTTCCGCCACATCCGCCCAGTCCGCCATTTCCTTGAACTTCCGGAAAAACTCCAGCGACACCGGGCAGGAGAAGTACGTCCCCAGACTGCTGCAAAAATACACATCCGCGCCGTTGATGCGCTTGTGTTCTGCCCTGCCGCGGTGATCCTGACAGACGAGGACTCTTACCTCCGTATCCGGCTGCTGTGCGAAATATTCCGCCCGCTGCTGTACGAGCGTTTCGATGCCGCCGATGTGGGGCGCGTAGAATTTGTTCACTTCCAGAATGTGTGTCATAGTATCTCCTGATAGACCTTGTATAGAATCGATGCGCTTTTATCCCATGTGAAGCCTTTTGCGCGTTCCAGCCCCTCGCGGGACAGGCGCTCGCGCAGGGCGGCATCCTCATGCAGTGTGCAGAGCCCCGCCGTGATGGAATCCACATCCTCCGCCTTGACGATCACCGCCGTATCCCCGGTGACCTCCGGGAGCGAGGCGGCATCGGACACCAGCACGGGCGTGCCGCATGCCATCGCCTCCAGCGGCGGCATCCCGAAGCCCTCATAGACCGATGGGAACGTGAACGCCAGCGCCCCGCTCATGAGTGAGCACATGTCGGCGCTGTCGATATACTGCGTGAACAGGACGCGGTTTTCAAGCCCCAGCTCCTGCACACGCGCGAAAATCTCGTCGTAGAGCCAGCCCTTCGCGCCGGCAAGCACAAGCAGCGCGGGGGCATCGTAGCTTTTCGCATATGCCGCATAGGCGGTGATGAGATTCACCAGATTCTTGCGGGGTTCGAGCGTTCCCAGATACAGGAAATAGTCCCCGCCGATGCCGTATTTCTCCCGCACCTGCGCGATTTTATGCGCATCCGTCACGCGGCGGAAGCGTTCTAAATCCACGCCGCACGGAACGACGCGGAGCTTATCCTGAAACTGCGGGTAGTATTTGATGATCTCGGATTTTGAGAATTCCGAATCCGTCACGATGCGGTCGGCGCGTTTCATCGAGGTGACCATCCCCAGATCGAGCATGTGCCGTGTCCGGCTGCGGACGGTCTCGGGATAGGCGCGGTAGACCATATCATGCACGGTCACGACCGTTCTGCCGCCGACATGCGGCGGGACGATATAATTGAAAAAGTGCGTGAGATCGTTCTTTCCGAAGAACCACGCATACGGTACGGGAACAAACGACGATACCAGCCGGTAGGCATAGGGCACGCAAAGAGCGTGCTTTGCCCGGACATTCGCCCCCAGGTAGGGGGCAACGTCCGCCGCACGCTCTTTGAGATGCCGCATAGCGAAATAGTTCAGGGTGTAATCATGCGCCGGGTACAGCCGCGTCATGGCAGAGACCTGCCCCGCCTCACAGTAGCCGATGCCCGACATGCGTCCCAGCAGGGGGATCGCGTCAAATGCAATCCTCATTTGTCCTCCGGCTCGTAGTCGCGGATGGCATCACGGAGTCTCCCGAGGTACGAACGCACGTCCTCCTCCGCAAAGCCCCAGATCTGTTTCTTGATCGGCTCGCTCACGATGTGCTCTGCCTCAGCGATGGCGGTATGCTTGTCCATCGCACCGGATTTCACGGCGAGAAACAGTGCCTCAATTGCGTCAACGTTTGTCAGTACAGTCTCCTTGTTCAGACCCTTGAATGATGTTTTTAAAATTCCTCTGTCCATACTTCTCCGTCCTTTCCGGGATTGCTCCCCTCCGGCGATGCGGTTTTCCTTATTCCTCTTCTTTTTTCGTCTGCGGATGCAACAGCTCAGCATTGCTTTTCTGCGCCGGGAAAATCATCGTCTTGACCGTCATCAGCACAATCTGAAGATCCCGGAACAGCGAATAATTCTCGATATACATCAGATCCATGCGCAGCTTGTCATAGGGTGTCGTATCATACACGCCCGTGACCTGCGCATAGCCGGTGAGCCCCGCCTTGACGCGCAGGCGATAGCGGAACTCGGGGAAGGTTTTTTCGTACTCGGCAGAGATCTCCGGGCGCTCCGGGCGGGGTCCGACCACGGACATATCGCCCTTGAGGATGTTCAGGAGCTGCGGGAGCTCATCGAGCCGGAACCGCCGCAGAATCCGTCCCACAGGGGTGATGCGTTCATCGTGATCGGCGGCAAGCTGCGCACCGTCCTTTTCAGCATCGGGGATCATGCTGCGGAATTTGTACACATAGAACTTCCTGCCGCCCTTGGTCAGGCGCCGCTGCTTGTAGAGAACCGGACCGCCGTCGCAGGATTTGACTGCAATGGCGCAGCCGATCATCACCGGTGACAGCAGAATCAGCAGCGACAGGCTGAACAGCAGGTCGAATCCGCGCTTGAGCAGGCGCTGCTCAAAGGTCAGCCCGTAGTTCCGGCAAAGGAGCAGGGGCGTATCAAACAGGCGGATATCCTCGCCGCCGCGCAGGATAATATCCGAGATCTTCGGCACGATATAGGCACGCAGCTCATGCTCGAAGCAGAACTTGATGAGATCATTGCGCATCTGCGCGGGAATATCGTGGATGATGATACCGTCATAGCGGACGATCTTCTTGCAGATCTCCTCATATTTCCGGTCGGCGCTCACGGATTCGCAGATCATATACTTGTCCACGCGGTAGCTCATCTTGGTGACAAGCGCCGCCGCGGCGGGACTGCCGTAGACGATCATCAGCCGGCGCGGGGGATACAGTGCGAAATACACCCGCTGCGCCAGAAGCGTCCACAGGATCAGCACCAGCAGCTCCTCTCCCGTGAGGAGCAGAATGGGTCTGACATTCTCGAAATGCCGCGCAATCAGGCTGATTTGCAGATAGATCAGGACATTCGAGCCGAATGTTGACAGCATCTGCGACAGCAGCACATCCGTCTGCCGCAGATAGCCGACCTTAAAGCCGCCGTACACTTTAAAGAACAGAAACAGGATCGCCGCATAGATGGCGATGACCACCCAGTTGCCCCGGCGGAAAAACGGGAGCTGTATGACGGGCGCATAATGTGTGTACCAGTTGTTGGCAAACTGCACCGTCAGGCATCCCAGCAGCATGACCGCCGAGCCGAATGTAAAGATCCGTTTATATTGTTCCCTGCCGCGCACGGAGCTATGCTTTCTCCGATACTTATACAAGGCTTGCTTCTCCTTTTTCTCTTGTGTCCGCAGGATGTCTCCATCTTACTTTCATTATAGCAAACCCTGTAGGCAAAGTCAAGGGAAGTGCCCGATAATTCACGAAAATCTCATAATTTCGCATCCGGCGCATAGACCCGCGCATACATGACCTGCGCCCAGTGCCGGCGCATCGCCTCATAGCCTGCCTCGGACGGATGCACCCCATCCTCCGACAGCAGATGCGGGCGCTCCCGGAAGAAGGCGTAGAGATCCGGACCCTGCACCAGGCGCTCGCCGTAGGATGCCCAGAGCCGCGCAATCACGGCATTGTAGTCCGCCGTACACCGCCCCGCATGGGCATCGGATGCATAGGGAACCGTCGGCAGGACTGGGATTTTCCCCGCATCGAGGACGGCGTCGAGCATGAAACGGAGATTGGACTCGTAGGCAGCCAGATCATTCGGCTCGCCCCATGCGTCATTTGTCCCGTAGGCGACGGGCACGAACCGCGCCGGTGCATCCGCCAGCCATGTGCGGATATGCGCCCGTCCGTCCCGGCTCGTGAGTCCCCCGATGCCGCCGTTCTGCTGCACGGGATAGAACCGCGGATCGATCGCATGGATGCGCTCGGCAAAGCTCGTCCCCCAGGCGTTGCCCATGCCGCACGCCGTGATCGAATCCCCCAGAAACAGCCAGCTGTCGGAGATGCCGGCAGCGGCATCATGGATGTCGAAGCGGAGCTCCGGCGTGCCCTCTGACCGGAGGAACCGGAGACGCACCCAGCGGCAGCCCTCAAGATCGAGCAGATGCTGCCGCGTGGCATAGCGGTTCCCGGTGACGCGACACACCTGCTCCCAGCCGTCCGCCGGGATCTGACCGGTATCGGCGCGGTGACGTTCGATCACATAGTCACACAGCGAGAACGGGCGGTTCACATAGTCACCGATGCTGTCAAAGGTTCCCGTATCGTACCAGACGGCAATGACCTGCCGTCTGCCTGTGCCGAGATCCTGCGCAAACCAGCCGTCCCCCTGCACGGGAACGCCGTCAATCCGCGGATTCGGCTTGATGCTGTAATCCACCTGTTCACCCCCTCATGTGAAAGAAAGCACCGGGCTTTGTTCAAGACTCGGTGCTGCTCTGCTTATTTTTTCCGGCGGGATTTGTTCTTCCGGTCGGTATTGCGCTTGATATCGCTGATGCGCTCCTCGCTGTGCTGCTTGAAGCGGTTCATCATATCCTCGAAGGTCATCTCCGACTGCGGCTTCTGGGGCTTCGGCTCCCAGACATTCGGCTTGTCGCGGTCAGGACGGCGCGGCGCACGCGGCTTCTGCTGAGCCTGCGGCTGCTCGGGCTGTGCCTTCTTGATGGACATGCTGATCTTGCCCTGCTCGTTGACGGCGATCACCTTGACGGTCACGCTCTGTCCCTCGGTCAGGTGCTCATGGATGTCGCTGACATAGGTATTGGCAACCTCGGAGATATGTACCATGCCCGTTACCGGACGGCTCCCCTCCACGGGTACCTCTACGAATGCACCGTAGTTTGTGATGCTCTTGACCTTGCCCTCATAGATCTTTCCGATTTCCAACTGCATAATTGATAAAAGCCCCCTGCTTTCTAAAAAATAACAATGTCAGCCCCGCATCAGTTGTGCGAGGTATCGTAATAACGGCGCTCATCCGGATAAGCGTAGTCATTGTTTTCCACAGCGAGCTTTTCCATGTATCTGCCGATATCGTCTGATTTGATGAGATCTGCCAGCTCCTCATTCTGTGCGGTCACGGTGTCTATCTGATCGTTCAGCTCTGCCAGCTCCCGGCGCTTCTCCACGATGGAATTCTGCATACTGATGAATCCGACCGTGCATGCGACGATGACCAGCACCAGCGCGACGTCGATCAGGAGCGAGATGCCGAGCTTCGGACGTCTGCCCGAACGTTTTGCTTTTGCCATAGTCATTCCCTTTCTCTCTGCGTCTTTTACTATTATACACCTTTTTTCTATGCACCTGCAAGTGCTTTTTTGGATTTTCTTGAGTGCATTTGCATTTTTGGATGATCCGTACAAAATGCCGAAAGATTTTTGTGCAAATAGATGCAAGCCCATCTCTCAGGAGCCGGAAGGGATAACATACGACTTTACGCACCGCATCGAGCATCCGGACGGTGGGCTCACCGAGTGTCATTTCGTAGAGGAGAAAGCCGATGAGACAGCCGGCGGCATAGTAGGCGCGGAACACGCCCTTCGCGCAGGCGCTGGCATAGCAGAGGAGCAGGAGCGCCACGCTGAGCAGCCAGAGAATATCCTCCGCGGCGACGGCAAGTCCGGGATGGCGGATGCACCGCCGGAACAGGCGGAATCCGTCGAAGAGGATCCCGGCGGGGATGCCGAGCAGGATCGATCCGCCGAACAGGGCAAGCTCCTCCCGGGTCGTCCAGAAGGTATCGGGGATGGGATGCGCCGTCATCGGAACAGCCTCCCCAGCGCGGTGAGAGGGGCGCGTTTATCCTTGTCGCCGTAGAGGAGCCCCCAGATCTCGCCCTCGACGGTCAGATCCCCCTGCTCGATGCTGATCGAACGGATATGCAGCTCCCTGCCGGTGATGCTCAGCTCCCCCTGTTCGGTGAAAATGACGATCTCCCGTTCGTCGAAGCGGTCGATGTCGGTCAGCCCCGAAACGGTGAGGGAGCCGCGGTTTTCGAGGATCAGGGTGTGGTTTTTACGGACTTGCTCCTGCATTGGCACTGCCTCCTTTTTTCCACAGTATATGCGCTGTACGCGGAATCCAGAACCCGCCGCCAAAAGAAAACAGCCGCAGGAAAAGCCTGCGGCTGTCGTTCATTTCGCATCCTCTGCAAGGCACCGTGTCAGCACCTCATGCATCGGCAGATAGTCCTTCTTTGCCTTGATGATCCTGCCGTCGGAATTCAGGAAGCAGTGCGTGGACGTTCCGGTGCAGCAGAGCTCTCCGTTCGCCTTGTCGCGCACCTCGTAGGAGAATCCCCACCGGAGCCCGTTGTAGAAATTCACGCGGGTTTCGATCTCCACCGTATCCCCGAAACGCACCATGCGGATGTATTTTGCATCCACTGTGAGCACAGGGCAGACAATCCCGGATGCCTCCTGATCCGCAAAGCGCATCCCGATCGAATCCAGATAAAAGACCCGCGCCTCCTCGAACCAGCGGATGTAGTTGGAATGATGCACGATCTTCATCTGATCGGTCTCGTAGTAATGCGGCGTGCGCTCGTAAATGACCATTACTTCGCCTCCCCGGGCTGTGCGTCGGCATCGGGCGCATCCTTTTTCTTCTTGAACACAACCAGCTTCGAGAAGAAATAGTTCGCCAGCGTGACAACAACCTGCGCCACAAACTTGAAAATGAAGTAGATCACGGGATTATCCGTATCCGTCGCGGTATCATGATAGAAGAACGTACCCACGATCATGATGCCCAGCTCCATGAAATACGACAGCGCACGCGCTCCCACGAAGGTGAAGAACTCATACGCCAGCGTGCCTGCCGCCTTGCTCTCGCTCTTGAACACATAGCGCTTGTTCACATAGAACGCGAAAATCACGGCAACGAGCCATGCCACACTGGTGGAAATCGTGGTTTCGAGCTTGGCATCCCACGAAACGAGTGCCATCACGCCGAACTGCATCGCAAACTGAACGATCAGGTTCAGGATGGTGGTGAGCAGTCCGTAATAGATATACACAATCAGCTCCTCGAACTTGTCATACAGCTTCTTCAGCGGAGCCGGAAGCAGCTTTACAAAAAACTGCAAAATCTTATCAAACATAAAAATCCTTTCACATCAGTTCGCAAATCAGCTCAGAAAACTCCGCCGGGTTCTCGATGGGCATACCCTCGAGCAGGAGTGCCTGATTATACAGCAGCTTTGCGTATTTGCCGATGCGCTCGGTGTCGGTCATTTCGCTCAGGCGGGTGAATACGGGATGCTCCGGGTTGATCTCCAGCACGAGCTTTGCCTGTACCTTCTTGTCGGTCGGCATCGCGTTGAGCACCTTCTCCATCTCCAGCGTCAGGTCGCCCTGGCTGGTCAGGCATGCCGGATGCTTCTTCAGTCTGTTCGACAGCATGACCTTCTCAACCTTGCCGTCGAGTGCCTTCTGCATGTCCTCCAGCAGAGACTTGTTCGTTTCCTGCTTCTCCTCGAGCGCCTTCTTCTCCTCCTCGGTGGAGAGATCCAGATCGTTCTCCGTCACGGACTTGAAGACCTTCTCCTTGTAGGAAATCATCTGCTTTGCGGCAAATTCATCCACCGGTGCGGTGAAATACAGGATCTCATAGCCCTTGGCGAGAACTGCCTCTGCCTGCGGGAGTGCGGCAATTGCCTCCGGGGACTGACCGGATGCGTAGTAGATCTCCTTCTGCTCCTCGGGCATCGCGTCCACATATTCCTGCAATGTGACAGGCTTGTCACCGCGGGAGGACTTGAACAGCAGCAGATCCTGGAGCTCCTCCTTGTGCATGCCGTAATCGGAGTAGACACCGTATTTGAGCTGGGTGCCGAATGCATCGAAGAACTTCTCGTACTTGTCGCGGTCGGACTTCATCATGCGGGCAAGCTCGCTCTTGACGGTCTTTTCGATGGACTTTGCGATCAGCTTGAGCTGGCGGTCATGCTGGAGCATCTCACGGGAGATGTTCAGAGACAGATCCTCGGAATCCACTAAGCCCCGCACGAAGCTGTAGTAATCCGGCAGCAGGTCGCCGCACTTCTCCATAATCATAACGCCGTTGGAATAGAGCTGGAGACCCTTCTCATACTCGCGGGTGTAGTAGTCATACGGTGCCTTGGACGGGATGTAGAGCAGCGCATCATAGGTCACAGCGCCCTCGTTGTGAACGTGCTTGTATGCCATCGGCGGCATGTAGTCCACGAACTTCTCCTGATAGAAATTGTTGTAGTCATCCTCGGTCAGCTCGGTCTTGTTCTTGCGCCAAAGCGGTACCATGCTGTTGAGGGTGTCGAGGGTGACCTCCTCCTCGTACTCGTTCTCGGTGCCGTCCTTGAGCTTTCTGTGGGTGACCTCCATCTGGATGGGGAAGCGGATATAATCGGAATATCTCTTGACAAGTCCCTGGATGCGGTACTGCTCGAGGAATTCGCTGTAGCCCTCCTCGTCGGAGTCGTCCATCAGTTCGAGCACGATCTTCGTGCCGTGGGAATCCATCTCGGTTTCCTCGATGGTGTAGCCCTCCACGCCCTCGGACTGCCACTTGTAGCCTTGCTCGGCGCCGAATGCCTTGGAGTAGACGGTCACGCGCTTTGCGACCATAAATGCGGAATAGAAGCCGACGCCGAACTGTCCGATGATCTGGGAATCGTCGCCCAGCTCATTCTCCTTCTTGAAGCCCAGCGAGCCGGATGCGGCAATCGTGCCGAGGTTGTGCTCCAGCTCCTCCTTTGTCATACCGATGCCGTTATCGGTGATGGTGATCGTGCGGGCATCCTTGTCCGCATCGATGCGGATGGAAAAGTCGTCCTTATTCATGCCGACGGAATCATCCGTCAGGGAACGGAAGTACAGCTTGTCGATCGCATCCGATGCGTTCGAGATCAGCTCACGCAGGAAGATCTCCTTGTGCGTGTAGATCGAGTGAATCATCATGTCCAGCAGTTTTTTCGATTCTGCCTGAAATGCCTTGGTTTCCATGGAAACATCCTCTTTCTTCAAAATGATATTAGCACTCATTAAGTCAGAGTGCTAACTCTTGTAACTTATTATACATCATTTCCTTGGCTTTGTCAAGCCCCTGTGAAAGAATGCGTGTATTTTGCGCGGACATCCGTCCCGCAGGCGGGGTGCTGCAAAAGATTTCTAAAACCTGTTTACAAAACCGGAAAAGTGTGCTATAATAAGGATGTATGTCCGGTTTCCGGGCAAAATCCTGCAAGGAGGAAACACTCATGTCTAAATTCTACATCACGACCCCGATCTATTACCCCTCCGGTAATCCGCACATCGGGCATTGCTATACGACCGTTGCGTGTGATTCCATCGCACGCTACCGCAGAATGCAGGGCCATGACGTCATGTTCCTGACCGGAACTGACGAGCATGGTCAGAAAATCGAGCTGAAGGCTGCCGAAGCCGGCATCACGCCAAAGGAGTACGTTGACGGCATCGTCGAGATCTTCAAAAAGCTCTGGAGCTACATGAACATCAGCTACGACCGCTATATCCGCACCACCGACGACTATCACGTTGAGTCCGTACAGAAGATCTTCAAGAAGCTCTATGACAAGGGCTACATTTATAAGGGCAAGTATGTCGGCAAGTACTGTACCCCCTGCGAGAGCTTCTGGACCTCGTCCCAGCTCAAGGACGGCAAGTGTCCCGACTGCGGGCGCGATGTCATCGATGCCGAGGAGGAGGCGTACTTTTTCAAGATGAGCCCCTTTGCGGATCGTCTCGAGGATCTGCTGCTCAATACCGACTATCTCCAGCCCCGCACCCGCGCGACCGAGCTGGTCAACAACTTCATCAAGCCGGGTCTGGAGGATCTCTGCGTGTCCCGTACCTCGTTCAAGTGGGGCATCCCGGTCACATTCGACCCGAAGCACGTCGTCTATGTATGGATTGACGCGCTGTCCAACTATATCACCGCGCTCGGCTACGAGAACGGCAAGTACAATGATTTCGACAAGTTCTGGCCTGCCGACGTCCACATGGTTGCCAAGGATATTCAGCGCTTCCATGCACTGATCTGGCCGGCAATGCTCATGGCGCTCGATCTGCCGCTGCCCAAGCACCTTGCCGTTCACGGCTGGATCACCTTCAACGGCGACAAGATGTCCAAGTCCAAGGGCAATGTCGTGGATCCGTTCATCCTCGGTGAGCGCTACGGCTGCGATGCGATCCGCTATCACATCCTGCGTGAGATGGCGCTCGGCGCAGACTCCGATTTCTCCAACGAGATCCTCATCAACCGCATCAACTCCGATCTGGCAAACGGCTTCGGCAACCTCGTTTCCAGAACCGTTGCCATGGCGGACAAGTATTTCGGCGGCACACTCCCGACCGAGCGTGAGACCGCACCGGTGGATGATGAGCTGAAATCCCTCGCGGTTTCCATCTGCGGCAAGGTGGATGGCTTCATCGACAACACCCAGATCAAGCAGGCACTCGAGACGATCTTCACACTCGTTGACCGTGCCAACAAGTATATCGACGAGACTGAGCCGTGGGTGCTTGGCAAGGATGAGAGCAAGCGTGCGCGTCTGGCAACGGTTCTTTACAACCTGCTCGACACCATCCGCATCATTTCCACGCTCCTCAGCCCCTTCATGCCGACAGTCATGCCGAAGGTATGGGAGCAGATCGGTGCAGCAGCGAACGACACGACCTATGCGAATGCGTCTAAGTTCGACGTGCTCCCGCAGAACGTGACCGTTCACAAGGGTGAGATCCTGTTCCCGCGTATCGACGTGAACAAGGAGATCGAGGAGCTCAACGCGATCCTGCTGGCGAATGTTCCCAAGGCAGAACCGGAGGAGCCGGATTTCACCCCGGCAGAGCTGGCTCCGCAGATCGAATTTGACAGCTTCACGGCAGTTGACCTGCGTGTTGCAAAGGTACTCGAATGCGAGAAGGTCAAGAAGTCCAAGAAGCTCCTGCGTCTCCAGCTCGATGACGGCATGGGCGGCAGACAGGTCGTTTCCGGCATTGCACAGTGGTATGCACCGGAGGATCTGATCGGCAAAAAGGTCATCATCGTGGCGAACCTCAAGCCCGCAGTCCTCTGCGGCGTGGAGTCGAACGGCATGATCTGCGCGGCGGATCTCCCGGACGGAAGCTGCTGCGTGCAGTTCGCAGACGACAGAATGCCCTGCGGCGCTAAACTCCGATAAATCAGAAAACCCCGTTCACATCGGATGTGAACGGGGTTTGTTTTATTCGACCTGCCTGCCAAGGAACTGCGCCGCCGCAGAAACGAGCGACCTTTGCAGCTCCGTCGCGGACTGGGCTTTGCCGTTGGCGAGGAATGCGACCGCGCCGGTCACATCGCCCGCAGACAGGATGGGCATCGCCGCAAGCGATGCGGCATTCACGCCCTCAACCGGGTGCATTTCCCTGCCGTCGGCTTCGGCGTAATACTGCCGCCGGTTCTCCATGAGCTCCTCAAGCTCCGGCGAAACACGCCGCTCCTGAAATTCGCGCTTGGTCACGCCGGATGTGGCGATCACATGGTCGCGGTCAAATACCACCACCGGACAGCCCGCAAGCTGCCGCATGATGTCCGCCACCTGCGAGGCGTTCTCGCTCATTTCACCGATTGCCGAGTATTTCTTGAAAATCACTTCTCCGTCGGAGCTTGTGTAGATCTCTAACGGGTCACCGTCACTGATAAGGTGGACACTAAGAGAGCCACGCTTTTTTCGCGGCTTTTCGTACAAAAGTGACGTAATATCGGTTTTCTTAGTGCCATACTTAAAATTTGCGGCTGCTCCTGCCGGTTCCGGCATGAGATCCTCCGGAATCCCGGTTCGCAGAAGTGCATCAATGTCCGGGCGCAGCTTGATGTCGATGTGATCTGTGTAGATGTCGATGCGGTCAACCAGGAAATCCACGTCGATCTTGGAGAGCGTCGGCTTGTTCAGGATCTCGTCAAACACCTCCATGACCGTCTTCGCTTTGCGGTTCATTTCGATGACGGCGTTGTGCTTTTCATTGGCAATGTCGATCTGATTCTTAAAGCCGTCAATCTGTGCCATCAGCTCAGCGACCTGTTCCTGATAGACTTCCTCCAGCATTTCTTCCTGTTCCGGATGCTTGGCAAGTGTCTTGGCGTGCTGGATGTTCAGGAACTTCAGCTCGTCTTTCGTATCCTCGATCCGCTGTGTCAGTGTCTCCACGATACTCTTGTTTGCAGTTGACGCTTTTTTCTCCCGTTCCAGCGAATTTTGCAGATCGTCCAGCATCTCCTGCGAATTCTCCTTGATCTTGCGGATAAACGATTTGAGCATCTCATCAAGTGTTTCTACCCGGATATGATGAGAGGAGCAGGCGGATGTTCCGCGGCGGTGATATGTTCCGCAGCGGTAGGCTTGCGGGAGATCGCCTCGGCTCATGGAGAACATCGGACTGCCGCAGTCGCCACAGAACAGATGCCCGGTGTACACGTTCGGGTATTTCTGGATGCCGTGATATCCGTTGTTTGCCCGCTGCTTGATGAGCTCCTGTGCAACAGCAAAGGTCTTATAATCCACGATCGGCTCATGGCAGTTCTCAAAAACGATATGATCGGATTCATCGACCTTGATGTCATCACCGTTGATTTTCTTGCGGCGGTATTTGCCCTGCCGCAGTCTGCCAATATAGAAGTCGTTGCTGAGGATTTCACTGATGGACACGATGCTCCATTCCTTCTTGGAACGGACGACAAAGTCCTCTCCGGCGGCTTCTTTGCGCATTTCCTCGACCTTACGCGGTGTCGGAATATTCTGTTCGGTCAGGTAGTTGGCGATCTTCTTGTAGCCCCACCCGTTTATGTACAGTTCAAAGATCTTGCGGACAATTGCAGCCGATTCCTCATCCACCCTGTATTTTTTTGCCTTGGAATTGACCATGACATAGCCATAAGGCACAGCACAGATCCAGTCGCCGTGCTTCTGGCGGTTGCTGATGACCGACCGGACTTTTTTGGAGGTATCCGTAACCGGCATCTCATTGACCAGGAAGCGGAACTGGATCGCCATCCAGTCGTCCGAGGTCGGGAAGTCGATGCCGTCACCGATGGAAATGATGCGGATTCCCGCATCCCGCAGATCCTCCAGTTCGCACAGTCCCCGGCTTGTGCGGCGGGAAAATCTGGAAAAGTCCTTGACGATCAGGATGTCGTACTCATGCCGGAACAGCTTTTTGCGAAGGATCTGGTAATTCTCGCGCTGCTCAAACGTGTATCCGGAACGGTCACGGTCTTCAAAAAAATCCAGCTGCACACCCGGAAAAGTACGCTCCACATAGTCGGAGATCAGAGACTTCTGGTTCTCGATCGAGGTGTTGTCCCGGTCGAGCTCCTCATCGACAGAAATACGGCAGTATCCTGCGATTCTGAGTTGATTTTCCATGATCTTCTCCTTTCTTACAATTTCGTGTGTTTTTACGGATTTTGCCTATAACAACATTGTACCATATAACATAGCATATGTCAAGAGGGAAAACTAAAAGTTACCAAAAAAGCGGGGCTGTAAAAAAAAGCTGTGTCCACGCTAAAGTCCGATCTCAAAATGTATCGAATTATAGCGAAAAGTCCAACTTTTCTTCACATGTACAAGATATATGTTTTCGTCAGTAAACCGGAATTACCACAAAATGCTATAAAAAAGCTTCAATTCCATTGTTTTTTTAAAAATAAATGGGCTGATGTAACCTATTATGGCTACATCAGCCCATTTTTGGCATGGGGCTTTTTTTACAGCCCCTGCATTTATAAGCATTAAGTTATTGATGATAAATTTTATAATCAAAATCAGTGTTAGAATAATTGAATTCAAAAGGTTTATTTTTCTTTACTTCATTTACTTTTAAGTTTGAAGGACCTCCTAATATAACCTTTGCTCCTTCTTTTAGCTTTTTTATTCCTGGTTTAATTTTAGGTTTCACGACTTTATATGCAACTACGATAGTAGCTACCGCTAGTGCAACCCAAGCACACTTTTTGACAACACTTGCAATCTTCGCTGTATCTATTTCCCAGTATGGCTCAGTATCACTATTATCTGTGAAAGATTGTTGCACATCATCTGTCTTTTGATTTAAGGCTCGACGCATTTCAAGGGCTTCATTTCTGATAATCTCAATATTCTCTGGAGAAAAATTTATATCTTCATTGTTAAGAATGTCTTCATTATAAATAAGAAATGAACCGCCTTTATACCAAAGCTGATTCCCACCTATTTTAGCAAACGGTTCTCCTTTTTCAGTTGGCATCCAATTACCGTACTTGTCTTTCTCAATATATCCTGTTTTTTCCAAATAATAATTCATTACATATCCAGGTAAGCCAAACTCTTTTCCAAGTTTTGTAGCTGATTTTGCCATACTACTTTCCTCCTTGAACAGAACAAATCGAAAGTCGTTAGAGCCTCCTAATGTGACGTTTGACAAAATCATTATACCACGAACACTCCAAAATGTCAACAATCAGCAGTTAAATGATGCGAGAATTCATAAGCATCAGTCCCTCCACATTCGGGTACAGTTCGTCCTTTCCTGAAAGGAAAAAAATAACCTTACACTTCTTCCGCTTTTTTGGAGTCAGGTTTGAAAGCAGCAGTTCTGTCAGTTCCTTCCGGTCGCACGTTTCCTGTTCCTCATTGGTGAGCCACACTTCTATAAAACCCTTGTCCTCTTTATGGTAGATCTCCAATCCGTACCACCCCTTCCAATAGCAGTATGGTCCGCAATATGTATGTTATGCCCTGCGTCTGCATTTTATCGGCGTATCCCATCCGCTGGATAATAGCCACTGGGAATATACTCCGACTGTCTCCGCTGGTTATTTTCCCTGACGAGCTGCTGGATATACGTCCCGCCGAATACTCTTTCCGCCAGCTCAAGCTGATCGGATGCCTTTTGCAGTTCTCGCCTGATTCGGGCGTAGTACCCTTGTGCTTTCTGGAATTCATCGCCATCCGCAACACTTTCCATTTTCTCCAGCACCTGCGCCGCAGCTGTTTCCTGCTCTGTCAGCTTGGCGAAATCTGCCCGGATGGATTCCAGCGTTTTTCCATGATTGATTGCATCATTCAGCGCGAGGAGCTTGTCGATCTCCGGGTCATTCGTCCACATGAACGGCTTATCCGGCATTCGTTTGCGCAGCGGGTATGTGGCTCTGTGGAAATTCTCCATGTACACACAGACAGTTCTCAGAACCATAACATTTGGCGCATGGGTCTTTACCGCATCGGCGAGGTCGTCGCCGATCTTCTTTTCAAACTGTAGCTTGGATTGAATGCGATTTTGCAGCACCCGTTCCGAGTAGAATTCCCCCAGTGATTTCAGCCGGATGTATCGTTCCCCATGCGGCGGTTTCACCGCAACGTATTTCCCGGTTTTGACCTCATACCCTCTTTTTGTCAAATGCTGCAACAATTCCTGAAAAGAGGATGACCGCAGCAGCAATCGGTCAATATCATCGCGCAATGTGTCCCTGTAGGAAGTTGCCGGCGTCCGGTAGGATCTCTCGATCTCCCGGATCTCTTTGAGGTAGCAGACCTGTGCCTCGAAGCCGTTCTCCGCTTCCCGGTAGGGAATGCCGCGCCGCTCCAGTTCCTGCTGCACATAGACCTGCTTGTCGTCCGTGGCATAGAAGAACGACCGGTACGGCAAGTGCTTTTCTTCCTCCAGACGCTTTGCGGTCTGTTTTGCAATGGAAAGCTCTTCTTTCATGGCTCTTACGGATTCCACCGAAAGATCCCGATCGGAAACACGCTCCATTTTCTGTAATGCCTCTGCCACCCGCTTGGCATCCTGCATGGCTTTGTATTCCGGAATCTCCATGTGCTTGTAGTGAGCGTTCTTGTCCTCACGTTCAAATCCGCGGCGGTGCAGGATGGATTCCAGAATGTTCCGCTCCGATTCCTCCCATTGTTCCAGTTGGTTCTTCCCGGCGTTCTGGGGAGCAAAACCCTGCTCAATCAGTGCCGCACGCATGGAAACACCCTTCTTCAATCCGCGCTGGCGTTCTTTTGTATAAAAAGGTATGAAGTCAATGTGCAGGTGCGGGCAGGCTTCGTCCAGATGCAGTGAGGCATTAAAAACGTGCAAATTCGGATTCCGGTACTCGAATTCCATCATATATTCTTCCAGCATGGTGGCTGCGATATTCCCACGGTGACTCCCGACCGGTGCCGTCTGACAGTCCCCGAACTGGACGATCACTTCATAATACGGCTCCTCCCGGTTGCCCTCCGCGATGTGCGCATAGTAATCCTGAATCCGCCGGCAGGGACGTTTCTGCCGGGCATTATACTCCGCAACCGCCGCCCCGAACAGTTCCTGATAGGCGCTTTCGACCCGCTGCATTTTGAAATTGATGTTATGATTCGTCTCCCGCGGTTTGACGTTATCTGCGAGATACTTCCGGTTGTTGTGAGCGACGTTCGCCCCATGTGCGGCGCTGGCTTTGCCGAGCGTAAAGCTCACACTAAAAGTTTCCATCCATCAAAGCCCCCTTTTCTTCTCTGCTAAGTCCGATTTGTACACAGCCATTGTTTCACCCAATATCAGTAATGGATACTAGCGCATCCACTACTGAATTGGGGCAAGTACCGAAGCACTTGCGGGTTACGTTTCCTGCTCCGCAGCCGTGGGCGATACCCCCGGACCCCCGACCGCACTTTCCGGCTTCTTCTGCGTTTCCAGCCCGATCTCACTGACCAGATTCGTGATTGTGCTGTTCTGATGCTCGTCAGCGATCTTCTGCAACATACCAATCGCTTTCTCATGATCGGCATTTTCTTTAAACAGCATTTGCATAGCGTTGATCGCTCTTGACACCTCAGCAGAGGAAAGATCACTGTTAAAAAGCATGGTGCTGAGCGTCGCCTGCTGCTCGTTCCGGATAAAGTCATCATACTCTTTCCGGAGTTTGGTCAGGTTGGTCTTACCCACAGTGATCTCGTTTTTCAGGCACTTGACCTTGGCATCATAATCCGCCTTGGCTTTAGTGAGGGCAAGCTCCTTGTCATGGATCGCTCTTTCCTGCTTTTCAATCACTTCGCGGAGAGATTTTTCTGTCGGTTTCTTGATTCCTTTCGGCATATCAGACCTTCCTTTCAGTGGGATCAGGAACGGTGTGTTTGTTCCCGATCATGGAGTAATAATCCCGGCTGGCAGGCTGGCTGCAAGCCAGTTCAAGCGTCAGGATTTTGAGCAGCGGAGATACTTCACTGGGAAAGAGATAGAATGCAGCGAAACGCTCGCCGTCCTTCTCGTACTTCCTGCCATATCTCAGGAATTTTTCTTTCAGCTCTCTGGCATCCGTCAGAATGGAATTGTCCGGCTCTACATCCAGATTACCAAGCCTGTCCAGCAGCGTCAGAAGCGCGTTGAGTTCATCCGCGCACAGGTAGATGCGCTGCACATCTTTGGGAAGTTTCTTTCGCGGCATACGATCATCCCCTTACACATCGTGCTGAAAATAGGCGAGCAGATCTGCTTTATTGACAAGGATCTTCCCGTGCCGTCCCCGACCTGCCCGGACGCAGGGGAGCTTTCCCTGCGCGATGAGCTGGCGGACGGTATGCTCCGACAGTCCGCGGATGACTTGGGGACAATCCTTGATCGTCAGCATCTCAACAGTCTGGCTGTCGGGCTGAGTGGAATCGCCCGGCGTGTCCGCCAGCTGTTCCACCAGCGCAATGATCTCGGATACCAGTTTTTCTTTCGTGTTCATCAAATTTTTCCTCCTCATGTTTGCAACATTGCAAGGTTGCAGTCTGTTCAATCATTGCAATCTTGCAACCTTGCGTCCTCGTTTTCCGGCAGGTACCAGTACCAGCCGTCCTGTTTTTTCTTCGACTGCACGCCGAGCGATTTCTTGGCATGATCGAGCGTGCGCTTGGAGATTCCAAGTTCTTTCGCACGTTCCAGAATTTTCTGCTGCGATTCTTCTCCCTGCATCAGTGCCGAGATTAGCAGTTCCTCTGCAACCTTGATTTTCTTCTTGCCGCCCGTTCCCGCCAGCAGTTCGTTCGGGTCAACCTCGTATTCCCCGATAAACAGGAATCCGTGAATCGGGTCCAGCTCAAACGCGATCGGTTTTCCCTCCGGCGCAAGGCTGCTTTTAACCTGCACCACGACTCTGTTTTTCGGATTATCCCGGTCGCGTGCCACAATCAGAACACTCCGGGCAGCTGCGGCGAAGTCGATGCTTCCGAGTCCACGGTAGGATGCTTTTACCCCGGCTGCTTTGTTCATGTGCCC
>ONEQ01000025.1 GCA_900316885.1 uncultured Eubacteriales bacterium
ACATACTGCGTTCCGGCTTATGCTGTAACGTGCGCCGCAGCAAAGATATGCCATTGCACAGGAAGATGACCGCAGTCACCAGCGACCATGCCGGCATATGCAGCGGATATCTGGAAATACTATCCCAGATCGGCAGAACCATCAAGCCGAACAGCAAGGCTGCCGCACAGGCAATAATAGTCAGTATCCACAGACGTTTCCTTTCCTTCCGGATGCCCTCTTCCAACTGACGCAGCTTCATGCGCTCCCCCACCAATCAGAAATTAGTCGATATAGTTAATGATGGCACCCTTGTCAGCGGACGAAACCATCTTGGCATAACGCTTCAGATAGCCGGTGATGTCAGTCTTGACCTTGATCGGCATGGTCTCCTTGCGCTTTGCGATCTCCTCATCGGAAACCTTCAGCTCGATTTTGCATTCCGGAATGTTGATGGAAATCAGATCGCCGTCCTGTACATAGGCGATCATACCGCCGCTTGCCGCCTCGGGAGAAACGTGACCTATGGATGCACCGCGGGTTGCGCCGGAGAATCTGCCGTCGGTGATGAGGGCAACCTCCTTGTCCAGACCCATGCCTGCAATCGCAGAGGTCGGGGACAGCATCTCACGCATACCCGGACCGCCTGCTGGGCCCTCGTAGCGGATGACAACCACATCACCAGCCTTGATCTTGCCGGCATAGATTGCCTCGATCGTCTCCTCCTCGGACTCGAACACACGCGCCGGTCCCTCATGTACGAGCATCTCCGGTGCCACGGCACTTCTCTTGACAACGCAGCCGTCGGGTGCCAGATTGCCCTTGAGGACAGCGATACCGCCGGTCGGGCTGTACGGATTGTCGATCGGACGAATAACCTCCGGATCACGGTTGACCACATTGGCAATGTTCTCACCGAGTGTCTTGCCGGTGACAGTCATCACATCGAGGTTCAGCAGATCCTTCTTTGCCAGCTCATTCAGAACCGCATACACGCCGCCTGCCTCATCGAGCTGCTCCATGTAGGTGTGACCTGCCGGAGCCAGATGGCAGAGGTTCGGGGTTCTTGCAGAGATCTCGTTTGCCATGTCGAGGTTGATCTTCACGCCGCACTCGTTGGCGATTGCCGGGAGGTGCAGCATGGAATTGGTCGAGCAGCCCAGCGCCATATCTGCCGTCAGTGCATTCTGGAATGCCTTCTCGGTCATAATATCGCGGGGACGGATGTTCTTTCTGTAGAGCTCCATAACCTGCATGCCTGCGTGCTTTGCAAGCTCAAGACGCTTGGAATACACAGCCGGGATCGTGCCGTTGCCGCGCAGACCCATGCCCAGCACCTCGGTCAGGCAGTTATGGGAATTGGCGGTGTACATGCCGGAGCAGGAACCGCAGGTAGGACATACATTCAACTCAAACTCGTCGAGCTTCTCCTCGTCGATCTTGCCAGCCTTGTATGCGCCGACTGCCTCAAACATGGAGGACAGACTCGTGCGCTTGCCGTCAACATGACCTGCGAGCATCGGACCGCCGCTGACGAAGATGGTCGGCACGTTCACACGCGCTGCTGCCATCAGCAGACCGGGCACGTTCTTGTCGCAGTTCGGCACCATGACCAGCGCATCGAATGCATGGGCAAGTGCCATTGCCTCGGTGGAATCCGCGATCAGGTCACGGGTGATGAGCGAATACTTCATGCCCTTGTGACCCATGGCGATACCGTCGCAGACTGCGATTGCCGGGAAAACGATCGGCGTACCGCCAGCCATTGCTACGCCCATTTTTACCGCTTCGACGATCTTGTCGATATTCATATGACCCGGTACGATCTCATTGTAGGAGCTGACGATACCAACGAGCGGACGCTCCATCTCCTCCTTCGTCAGACCCAGTGCGTGCAGCAGAGAACGCTGCGGCGCACAATGCGCACCGGCAGTTTTTGCATCAAAAAACATAGTAAAACCTCATCTCTTTAAAATATCGCCGTGCAGCGGCAAAAATCCGCATACAATGTGCGAACCCCATATATGGCAAAAATCCCGATAATACGGGATTCCTGCCTATGGAGATGCAGGGGCGCCCTGAGCTCTTGGGCGGCACCCTGACATCAAAAGAATCTTAGTTGTTGATGAGCTTGTCATCCTCAGAGTTCCAGCTGTAGAGCTTGCGGATCTCTGCACCAACTGCCTCAGACGGATGCTCAGCATGCAGCTTGCGCATTGCCTTGAAGTGTACCTGGTTGCCTGCATCGGACATGTCGAGCAGGAACTCCTTAGCGAAGGAACCGTCCTGAATGTCAGCCAGAACCTTCTTCATAGCCTTCTTAGTGTCCTCGGTGATGATCTTCGGACCGGTGATGTAGTCGCCGTACTCAGCGGTATTGGATACGGAGTATCTCATGCCTGCGAAGCCGGACTGATAGATCAGGTCAACGATGAGCTTCATCTCGTGGATGCACTCGAAGTATGCGTTTCTCGGATCGTAGCCAGCCTCAACGAGGGTCTCGAAGCCGCACTGCATCAGAGCGCTGACACCGCCGCAGAGAACTGCCTGCTCACCAAACAGGTCGGTCTCGGTCTCGGTTCTGAAGGTGGTCTCGAGTACACCTGCGCGGGAACCGCCGATACCGTCAGCGTATGCCAGACCGATCTCCTGAGCGTCGCCGGTAGCATCCTGATGAACAGCGATCAGGCAGGGAGTACCCTTGCCAGCCTGATACTCAGAACGTACAGTATGACCCGGAGCCTTCGGAGCGATCATGATAACATTTACATCAGCCGGAGGAACGATGCAGCCGAAGTGGATGTTGAAGCCGTGAGCAAATGCCAGAGTCTTGCCTGCGGTCAGGTAAGGCTTGATATCGGACTCATACAGAGCCTTCTGCTTCTCATCCGGGATGAGGATCATGATGATGTCAGCGATCTTCGCTGCCTCAGCAGTGGTCATGACCTTCAGACCCTGCTTCTCAGCCTTCGCCCAGCTCTTGCTGCCCTCGTACAGACCAACAACAACCTTGACACCGGACTCCTGCAGGTTCAGCGCATGTGCGTGACCCTGGGAACCGTAACCGATGATTGCTACGGTCTTGCCGTCCAGCTTGTGGATGTCGCAATCCTGCTTGTAGAAAATTCTTGCTTCTGCCATTTTAAAGAACTCCTTACATATAAGTATTTTTAGCAGATCGTCGGGGAGATTTCCCCGGAAATCTGTTGTAAGCTGATTTAGGTATTTTCGGTGTTGAGCATGTTGCTGCCGCGCTCAATCGCAACGACACCAGTGCGGCACATCTCCAGAATTCCAAGAGGCTGAACCAGTGAGATGAACGCCTCGATCTTCGATGTTTCGCCGGTGATCTCTACACACAGCGTCTCCGGAGAGAAGTCAACAATCTTGGAACGGAAGATATCCACTGCCGACAGGATTTCCTGTCTGGTTTCCTGGGAATTGCGCAGCTTGATGAGGGCAAGCTCACGGTACACGCTGACATCCTTCTCCATGATCTCAACTTCCTTGACATTATACAGCTTATTGAGCTGCTTAATGATCTGACGGGCGATGCTCTTGTCGCCGGTCAGTGAAATCGTGATACGGGAGTACTTCGGGTTTTCGGTTTCGGAAACCGTCAGACTGTCAATATTGAAGCCTCTGCGGTTGAACATGCTGGCAACGCGGGTGAGGATACCCGGTGCATTGTCAACAAGAATCGCAATGACATAGCGCTGTTCCATTACTTGTCCCCCCTCTCGGTAATGATGTCCTCAATACAGCCGCCGGGCGGGAGCATCGGGAGAACAAACTCATCCTGATCGATCATGCACTCGACAACAACCGGTCCCTGCTCTGCAAATACCTTGTCCAGCGTAGGCGCCAGCTCGGACAGGTCATTGATCCGGTAGCCGGGCATGCCGAAGGCATCTGCCAGCTTCATGAAGTCGGTCTTGCGCTCGTGCAGATCGGTATTGGAATAGTGCTTCTGGAAGAACAGCGTCTGCCACTGACGCACCATGCCCAACACGTGGTTATTCATAATAATAATAGTAACAGGCACATTTTCGGTAGATGCCGTTGCAAGCTCGTTCAGGTTCATACCAAAGCTGCCGTCACCGGTGAACAGTACCGTGCGCTTGCCGGTTGCCTTAGCGGCACCGATCGCTGCGCCCAGTCCGAAGCCCATCGTTCCCAGACCGCCGCTCGAAATAAACGTGCGGGACTTCTGGAACGGATAGAACTGTGCCACCCACATCTGATGCTGGCCGACATCGGTAACGATGGGGGTGTCCGGCTTTGCTCGCTTGGCGATCTCCATAATCAGTGCATAGGGCGTGATGCGGTCCGTTGCGGTCACCCGCTTGAACTGCTCATGTTCCTCTGCCTTGAGCTCTGCGATACGCGCCATCCATTCCGGATGTTTCTTGGCGGATACCAGATCGATCAGACGATTCAGGGCATCCTTCATATCGCAGGTGATTCCGAGCTCTACGCTGACATTCTTGCTGATCTCCGCGCTGTCGCCGTCGATGTGGATGATCTGCGCACGGCGTGCATACTTCGAGACATTACCTGTCGCTCGGTCGCTGAAACGCGCACCGATGGTAATAATGAGATCGGCTTCGTCCTGACCGACGCTCGAAGCATAGTGACCGTGCATACCCTCCATGCCGAGATAACGCGGGTTATCGACCGGCACACAGGACAGACCCATCATCGTACATCCGATGGGGGCATCGATCTTGTCTGCGAGACGGATGATCTCATGGGAGATATCCGCCGACACCGCACCGCCGCCGAAATAAATGTAGGGCTTCTGCGCCTCTGCAATCATCTGCGCGGCACGGGTGAGCTTATCACCCTTCGCCTGCTTGATCGGCTGTTTCTCTACGACCGGACACGGCTGATAGGGACATTTCGCAACCTGGACATCCTTAGGAATATCGACAAGGACAGGTCCCGGTCTCCCGGACTTTGCAATCACAAAGGCTTCCCGGATCGTGTCTGCGAGCTTGTCTACGCTCTTGACCAGGAAATTATGCTTCGTGATCGGCAGAGTAACACCTGTGATATCGACCTCCTGGAAGCTGTCGCGTCCGATGAGGCTGTTGGGAACGTTGCCGGTGATGGCTACAAGCGGGATCGAGTCAAGATACGCTGTTGCAATGCCGGTCACCAGGTTTGTCGCACCCGGTCCGGAAGTCGCGATTACAACACCGACCTCGCCGCTGGCTCTCGCGTAACCGTCCGCAGCATGGGAAGCTCCCTGCTCATGGGCTGTCAGCACATGTTCAATCCTGTCGCGTCTGGTGTAAAGTGCGTCATAGAGGTTGATGACCTGACCGCCCGGATAACCGAAGACCGTCTTGACACCCTGCTCAATGAGCGTTTCTACGACGATATCTGCGCCTGATAAAATCATGTTTTCATTCCTTTCCTATGCATTCTCATCCAATTCTGCCCTTTACCTGCTTGTCCGCGCAGGAATATGACGGCATTTTTTTGAAATGATTTCTCAAAATAATTATAGCACTTTACCACAGTTAAATCAAGGGGGTATTTCATTTTTGCTATTCTGCACAAGTTTCAACGTTGATTCGCCTGAAATTTGCAGGAGTGATACCCTTCTGTCATTTTCATTCCCAGCTTTTCACCCGGATCCATACGAATATTTTATCTTCTCCGGCTCACAATATGTCCTGTTTTGTGATCGTTTTATGAAAACAATGTAAAAATCTGTGAAATCTGCTTGACATACCAGGCGGTTTATGCTATACTTAGCATTGTTACAAAACGGTTACGAAACCGTTTTCATTTTGTGTAATGCGAAAGATAGAATGAGAGAGACATACACTTATCAAGTAAACCTGAAAGGATGTTTCTATGAAGTTATCAACAATCCGCAAGTCCGCAGCCGTTATTTGTGCCGCAATTCTGGGTGTTTCAATGCTCTGCCCTGTCGGCACCGCTTTTGCGCAGGAGACGAAAGCCGCAGCGAGCGCAAAGTCCAAGACGGTTGAGAACCCGGAGGAGCTGACCCACAATACCCGTTTTGACAGCTATACCAAGCTTGACTGCATCGATGTTTCCGCTCACCAGGGCAGAATCGACTGGCAAACCGTTGCCGGCGAGGGCGTTGATGCGGCAATTATCCGTGTCGGCTACCGCACCTATGATAAGGGTGAGATCAAGGCAGATACCAATTTTGTCAAGAATATGCAGGGTGCCCATGACGCAGGTCTCCAGGTCGGCGTGTATTTCTACACGCAGGCAACCAATCCCAGCGAGGCTGCCGAGGAAGCACGCTTCGTACTGAGCTCCATTCAGAGTGTTTCGGATGCCGTGCTCAGCCTGCCTGTCTACATCGATATCGAGCATGTGGACAACGGCAAGGGCAGACAGGACGCCAAGAAGCTCTCCCCTGCCGAGCTGACGGCGATCTGCAACACATTCTGTGACGTCATCGCAGAGGGCGGCTACCAGACCGGCATTTACTCCAACCGCAGCTTCATGGAGGATTGTCTCCAGATGGAGGAGCTGGAGTACCACAGCGTTTGGCTCGCAATGTGCGGCGCACAGACCAGCTACAAAGGCAAGTACGATGTATGGCAGTACTCCCACAACAGCCGCATCAACGGCATCAAGAACACCGTTGACCGCAGCGTGATCTACACTCTCACGCCTGCTGAGGTGATTCCGACGGAAGCCATTGTCACTGAGGAGATCCCCGGTGAGCTGCCGAATCCGGATTTCTCCGTGATCCAGTTTGCAACGGAGACCATTGAAGCACCGATCGTAGCGTGCAACTAATTATTATTAAAGAAAGAATAAATGCTGTGCAGCGTTTGCGGCACAGCATTTTCTGTTTTTTCTTGACATAACCGGTCACATGCTGTAAAATAATAATAGCAGACCCCAAAACCAAACAAAGGACGGTATCCCTATGAACGTTTATGACATGCAGCAGGAAATCCTGCGCCTGAAAAAAGAGCGCGATATGTGCATTCTCGCGCACAGCTACGTTGCACGTGAAATCGCAGAGGTTGCCGATCATGTCGGTGATTCCTACATGCTTGCCGTCAAGGCAAAGGGTGTTCCGAATCAGAACATCCTGCTCTGCGGTGTTCGCTTTATGGCTGAAACCGCCAAGATTCTTTCCCCCGAAAAGCACGTTTTCCTCTCCAATCCCATCGCCGGCTGCCCGATGGCAGAGCAGATGGACAAGGAGATGATCTCCCAGGTCAAGGCACAGCTTCCGGATTACACTGTGATGGCGTATGTGAATACGACCGCGGCACTCAAGACCATCGCAGACGTCTGCGTGACCTCCTCCTCGGCGGTCAAGATCGCCAAGGCGCTGCAGAATGACAAGATTCTCTTTATCCCCGACTGCAATCTGGGCGCGTTCGTGGCAAAGAGCGTGCCGGAAAAGACCGTCAAGCTCCTGCAGGGCGGATGTCCTGTTCATGCGGCTGTCCGACCCGAGGCTGTCAAGGCGGCAAAGCACCTGCATCCTGATGCGCTCGTGCTCGTGCATCCGGAATGTGTGCCCGGTGTCGTGGAGCAGGCAGACTATGTCGGTTCCACCTCGGGAATCATGGATTTCGCTAAGAAATCCAATGCAAAGGAATTCATCATCGGCACGGAGATCTCCATCGCGGAGCATTTGCAGTATGATTGTCCGGACAAGATGTTCTATCCCCTGACCAAGGAGCTGATCTGCCCGAACATGAAGTCTACCACGCTGGTCGATGTCTACCGTGTTCTGCGCGGCGAATTCGGAGAGGAGATCCTCATGGATGACGAGACCATCGCCGCTGCACGCAGGTGCATCGATAAGATGATCGAGCTGGGTGGCTGATATGGAAAAGGCGATCATTGCCATGTCCGGCGGCGTGGACAGCTCTGCGGCGGCGCTTCTGATGCAGCAGGCAGGCTATGACTGCATCGGCGCGACCATGCAGCTTTTCCACAACGAGGATGCCGGCATTTCCCGGGAAAAAACATGCTGCTCGCTGGACGATGTACAGGATGCCAAGCTCGTATGTGCCAAGCTCGGTATCGCGCATTATGTGTTCAATTTCTCCGAACGGTTTCGGAGAGATGTCATGCAGCGCTTCGCAGACAGCTACGAATGCGGCAGAACGCCCAACCCCTGCATCGACTGCAACCGGTACCTGAAATTCGATGCCATGATGCAGCGGATGCAGGAAATGGGATATGACTATATCGTGACCGGGCATTATGCACAGGTCGTTCACGATCCCGCATCCGGACGGTATCTGCTGAAAAAAGCCGCCGATGCAAGCAAGGATCAGACCTATGTGCTGTATTCCCTGACACAGGAGCAGCTTCGGCACATCCGGCTACCGCTGGGCGGCTTTCAGAAATCGGAGATCCGCGAGCTTGCCGAAAAGAACGGACTTTTGAACGCCCGCAAGAAGGACAGTCAGGACATTTGCTTTGTCCCCGACGGGGACTATGCGGGATTTCTGGAGCGCTTCACCGGAAGAACCTATACACCGGGCGAATTTGTCGATACAACCGGCAAGGTGCTGGGCGAACATCGTGGCATCATCCACTATACTGTCGGACAGCGAAAGGGACTCGGCATCGCGGCGGGGCATCCGTTATATGTATGCGGGATCGATGTGCAGGAAAACCGCGTCACTCTGGGCGAAAACAAGGATCTGTTCTCGGATTACCTGACTGCGGATCAGGTTAATCTGATCTCTGTCCCGTCACTCTCCGACCCCATCCGTGTGACCGCGAAAATCCGCTACCGCCATCAGGAGCAGCCTGCAACTGCGTGGATGGAGGGGGAGATTCTGCATGTCCGATTCGACCAGCCGCAGCGTGCGATCACCTGCGGACAGGCGGTTGTGATGTACCAGGGAGATACCGTTGTCGGCGGCGGAACGATCCGATCCGTCGGAACTGCATGAGTTTTCAGCATAATATACAATTCGTAATCGTTTATTATGTGGATTCCCATAAATTTGATTTCCGGTTATTGACATTTATCGTCGAATATGCTACACTTATAAAGATGATACATATTCCGAAAATGTCAATCACAGGAGGGAATGCATTATGAGTAAAACTTTGGTCGCTTATTTCAGCGCAACCGGTGTAACAGCATCCGTTGCCAAAAATCTCGCAGAAGCAGCCGGTGCAGATCTGTATCGGATCCTTCCGGAGGTTCCCTATACATCGGAGGATCTGAACTGGCAGAACAAAAAATGCCGCAGCAGCATGGAGATGCATGACCGCAACTCCCGTCCTGCCATCGCGGACAAGAATGCCGATATTGCATCACATGACACGATCTTTCTCGGATTCCCGGTGTGGTGGTATATCGCACCGACGATCATCAATACCTTCCTGGAAAGCTATGATTTTTCAGGAAAGACGATTATTGTGTTTGCCACCTCCGGCGGCAGCGGGCTCGGTGATACTGCGAAGCATCTGCACAGCAGCGTTGCGCCGGATACAAAAATCATTCCGGGCAAGGTACTCAACGGAAGACCCTCCGTGGATGTACTCCGTGAATGGGTCAGTTCCCTGGAGCTGAATTGATTTGTCTCCCTAAAAGCACTTCGATGAATGGATCGGGGTGCTTTTGCGCAATCAGATGGTTTACATTCAGTATTATCTTTGTGATGTAATACCTGCTGTCTGTATTTTTATCTGCTATCGGATTTCAACACGTGTTGAAAACATTCTATGAATTCTACAAATTTCACGAAAAACTTACAAAAACGCGCCTTTTTTTCGATATCTTCCGTTTTTTCACAAATTTTCACTGGACAAACGTCTTATTTTGTGGTATGATATTACTATACCTGCAATGACGGGGTATCCGCACTGTGATGTTCGGTATCCCGGCAGACCCGAAGGAGGTACTGGATTATGACTAAGATACTGATCGTAGACGATGAAGCGATGATGCGCATGGTTGCCAAGCGGATCCTTTCTGAGCAATATGAGATTCTCACAGCCAGCTCCGGCAAGGAAGCCCTTGAGGTTTACGAAAAAGAAAAACCGTCGCTCGTTCTTTCCGATATTCTGATGCCTGAAATGTCAGGTTTTGAAATGCACGACAAGCTGCGCAGCAAGTACGGTGATATTCGGATCATGTTCATGACGGCTGACGAGAGTCAGGCTGCTGCGGACGAGAGCCAGAACCGCGGTGCTGTCGGATTTGTCCGCAAGCCGTTCCAGCCGAATCTCCTTCTGCGCCGTGTCGAGCAGCTGCTCGGGGACTCCGTGGCTTCCCCTGACGAGGACAACTCCGACCCGCTGACCGGTCTCCCCAGCAAGGACGGGCTGCGTGCGCTGATGATTAAGGCGTGCAACGAAAAGTCCGGTACCCTGATGATTCTGGATATTGACTGCTTCAAGCTGGTCAATGATATTTATGGCCGCAATATCGGTGATATTCTGTTGCAGGGATTCGCGGAGATCATCCGCGCCAACACCCGTTCCGGCGATATTATCGGTCGGATCAGCAATGATGAATTCGTCACATTCATCAACCGTGTTTCGGATGAAAAGGCGATCAGCTCGATCACCAACCGCATCAACAACGGTCTGGTGGATTATGCACACGAGCTCATGGGCGAAGCAATGTCCATTCCGCTCGGAGTTTCGGTCGGTGCTGTGTATGTGCCGGACAGCCCCTGCGATTATGATGAGCTGTTCAATTCTGCGGATAAGGCACTCTACTCTGTCAAGCAGAGCGGCAAGCACGGTCATGCCGTCTACAAGAACCAGCAGGACGAGGAGCTCGATGACGGCGGTTTACAGCGCTTCAGCCAGATGTTCGGTGAGGTTCAGCCGCATAACGGTGCCTTCCTTATTAAGCCGGAGTCCTTTGACTACCTGTACCAGTTCCTGATCCGCTATACCATCACCTATCACAGAACCGCATGTAAGCTGCTGTTCACGATCGTACCCAAGAGTCCGAATCTCGATGCTAACTGCTACGCCGAGGCGATCACCGCCTTCGGTGACCAGATCTCCTCGATGCTCCGTAAGAGCGATCTGATTGCGCAGGTGCAGGACAACCAGTACCTCCTGCTGCTGCCGGAGATCACCGAACCGAACGCAGACAAGCTGATTGAACGTCTGATGCATGGCTGGGAGAACAAAGGCTTCTCGGCAACCGTTGTTGTACAATACGAAAAAGAAATGATTGACGGTGATTCCGACGATGTGGATGATTACGCCGACCGCCGCTCCACCGATTGATCTGTATATCCTTACCGCTGTAAGCACAGAAATGGCTTGCAGCGGTATTTTTTATCGAATAAACACCATTTATTCCACCAAATCTGCAATTCGTGGGTTGTAATAACAATTGAAATGGGATATAATTTTTGTAATGACATTTGAAAAGTGTATAAATTGCGGGTCTGGCGTTTAAAATAACTTATACATTTTCACGTCAGCATGCAGAGACTAGCACATGTATTCAAAAGCTGTACCTCTGAAAAATTGATTTTTAGGGGTATCAGTCTGTGTCAAGGGGGAATCATTAAATGAGAAAATGTAAGCTGTACAGACAGATTCTGGCAGGTGTTCTGGCGAGTGGTCTGCTGATGTCGGGGATTCCGACGGTGGGCTTTTCAATGGAAAGTCTTCCCGCTGCCGCTGCGTCAACGATCAACAACCCGATTATCTGGTCTGACGTTCCGGACGATGACATTATCCGTGTCGGGGATACCTACTACATGGTCAGCACGACGATGTTCTTCTCGCCGGGCGCTCCGATCATGAAGTCCAAGGATCTCGCCAACTGGGAGATCTGCAACTACGTCTTTGATACATATGCAAACGGCGATGTACAGAACCTCACAAACGGCAAGAACGACTACTCTCACGGACAGTGGGCTACCAGCCTCCGTTACAACGAGAAGAAGAAAAAGTACTATGCATTCTTCGGAAGCTACGGCTCCGGCAAGTCCTACATCTGCTCGACGGATGACATTGAAAATGGCGAGTGGTCGCGCGTGGAGCTTAACGGCATGTACCATGATGCTTCCATTCTGTTTGACGATGACGGAAGAAACTACCTCGTTTCCGGTGCGGGCGGCACCTGCTCCATCAAGGAGTTCAACGAGGATATGACCGGCTGGAAGGCTGGCGGTCTGGAAAAGCAGCTCTTCAAGACCAATTTCAATAACCTCGCCGGCGAGGGCTGGCATATTCATAAGATCAACGGTTACTATTATATCCTCGGCATTGCATGGCCGTCTGGTCACGGACGTCTGGAGTTCTGCTACCGCTCCAAGAGCCTGACCGGCAACTGGGAAAGCAAGACGCTGCTCGACTCCGGTCTGGGTTCCTATGGTTCCGGCGTTGCGCAGGGCGGTCTGGTAGATACCCCCGACGGAAAGTGGTACGGACTGATGTTCCAGGATCACGGCGCTGTCGGCCGTATCCCGGTACTCGTTCCCGTGAACTGGCAGAACGACTGGCCGATGATGGGCGTAAACGGCAAGGCTCCGATCACGCTTGATCTCGGAACCGACAAGGGTACTGACGTTGCGGGTGATGACAGCTTTGACTACGCTACCAACGATCTCGCACTTGAATGGTCTTGGAACCATAACCCTGACAACACCGCATGGTCTGTGACCGAGCGTCCCGGCTGGCTGCGTCTGAAGAACAAGAACATGGCATCCCATCTGCTCAACGCCAGAAATACGCTGACAATGCGTACAGAGGGACCCGCCTGCAGCAGCTATATCAAGCTCGATACAACCAATATGAAGGCTGGCGACTATGCAGGTCTTTCCGCATTCCAGCTCAAGTATGGCTGTGTCGGTGTCTATGTTACCGACAGCGGTCAGAAGAAGGTCTACATGTCCGTCAACAGCGGCAACGAGGTTGGCAACAGCGCCAACAAGATCGTTGCTGAGGAGAACATGAGCGGCGATACGATCTTCCTCAAGGTCGATTTCAAATTCGCGAATGTCAACTCTGACGGCAGTTCCTCGAACAACATCGACAAGGCGAACTTCTACTACTCCTACAACGGCGAGGACTGGACCAAGATCGGTTCGGAGCTCTCCATGACCTACGACCTCAAGCTCTTCACCGGCTATCGATGCGGCATCTACAGCTATCCGACCAAGTCAACCGGCGGCTATGCTGACATCGACTTCTACGAGTACGACCGTACCATGTGGAACGGCTGCAACGGAAGCAAGGTACTCAGCGGCAGTCCCCTGACCTTCGATCCGGATGAGAACGGCTACTACTTCCATCACACCTTCGAGGAAGGCACGGAATCCTGGACAGGCAGAGGCTCCGCAAAGCTTGCCACCAGTAAGGATCAGGCATTTGAGGGCAGCGCTTCCCTGTACACCTCCGGACGCGAGGCTGCATGGAATGGCGCAGCAAAGAAGCTCAACCGCGCATTCGTTCCCGGCACGGCATACAGCTTCAGTGCCAATGTCCGCTATGATTCGGGCAGCCCGGAGAACATTTTCCATCTGACGCTCCAGTACACCGGCAGCGACGGTGAGGTTCACTACGACAAGATCGACACCCAGACGGTTGCCAAGGGCGAATGGGTACAGCTCTCCAACCAGAGCTATACGCTCCCGGAGGGTGCTTCGGAGATGATTATGTACGTCGAGACTGCGGAGGACAGCGACGACTTCTATGTGGATGATGTCATCGGTGCTGTCGATAAGACGGAAATCAAGGGCGCAGGCAAGAGCGTTTCTCACGCGATCGTTCAGGGCGACGTAAACGGCGACGGGGTAATCGACGTTTTCGATCTGGGTCTGGCAAAGCGCGGCATGCTCAGCAAGTTCTCCAACAAGTCCGATGAAAAGTGCGCGGATATCGACGGCGACGGCACCGTAACTGTCAAGGACATCATCGCTCTGACCAAGTATATCCACGGCATTGCAAAATTCCCGACAGTAGAAAAGCCCACTGAGGCACCGACAGAGGCGCCCACACAGACTGCGCAGAAGAGCAGCTACAACTATCCGGCGAATATCACCTATCATGAGCCGCAGGGCAAGGACTACACGCAGCCTGCCGCACAGTCCGGCAAGGTCACCAAGGAGACCTACAACATCGGCAACGGACAGAATACCTGTCTGGTATACACGCCGCCCGGATACGATTCTTCCAAGAAGTACAATGTTCTGTACCTGATGCACGGTGGCGGTGAGAACGAGAACACAATCTTCAATGAGTTCAAGCTTAATAACATTCTTGACAACATGATCGCCAACGGTGAGCTCGATCCGCTGATTGTAGTAACACCGAACTTTAACAAGGCAACTGCACAGACCTTCTACAAGGAATGGCGTGCAAGCCTGATTCCGTTCATCGAGAAGAAGTATTCCACCTATGCAGGCGGCGATGTCGCCGAGGCAAACCTCAAGGCAACCAGATATCACAGAGCATACGGCGGCTTCTCGATGGGTTCTGCATCCACATGGGCAGGCATCGTTCACGGCTGCATGGAGATCTGCGCATATTGGATGCCACTGTCCGGCGATAACTGGGAAGGTAACAACGCCTTCGCAAAGTCCCAGACAGTTGCAGACGAGATTGACCGCATCGGTCTGAAGGATGACGAGTTCTTCATCATCGCATCTACGGGTTCTGATGATATCGCATATCCGAACATGAAACCGCAGTACGAGGAGATGCACAAAAACGCAAAGTTCAAGTGGGGTACGGATCTTTCCAAGAACAACAGCTTCTTCCTCGTTGCGCCGGGTAAGACGCACTGGTGGGGCTATGTCAGATGGTACATCTACGACACACTGCCGATCTTCTTCCATGAGCATCAGTAATAGGGTTCTTTCGTGTATGATATAGCAAAATACCGCTCCGGAGCAAACCTCCGGAGCGGTTCGTTTATCTTCGTTTTCCGAGATTCCAGAAAGCAACCGCCGATGCAGCGGCGACATTCAGGGAATCCACCCCATGGGACATCGGGATGCAAACGGTGTAGTCACAGGCGGCAATTGTTTCCGGGTACAGCCCCTCCCCTTCCGTGCCGAGAATCACGGCAAGCCTGTCCTCGGCAAGCAGCGCGGGATCATCAATATCGACTGCCTTGTCGGTCAGCGCCATTGCCGCCGTCCGGAATCCCATGGCATGGAGTGCCGCGAGATCCGCACCCTGCTGCGTGTCGGTTCCCAGATACGTCCACGGTACCTGAAACACGGTTCCCATGCTGACCCGTGCGGCGCGGCGGTACAGCGGATCGCTGCATGCGGGCGTGAGCAGGACAGCATCCATGTGCAGCGCTGCCGCCGAACGCATGATCGCGCCGACATTGGTCGGATTCACGACGTTTTCAAGGACGGCGATGCGGCGCATATCGCGGCAGAGCTCCGCTGCGGCGGGAAGCTCCCGTCGGCGCATCAGACACACCGCGCCCCGCACCAGCGGGAATTTGCAGAGTTCCCGCAATGCGGATTCCGGTGCGGTGTAAACAGGGATGTCCCCGACCCGCCCCAATAATGCGTCATTCTGCGCATCCGTATCGTCCATGAGCATGGCAACCGGGGCATAGCCGGCATCGAGCGCCCTGCCGATGACAAGCGGACTTTCCGCCAGAAACAGCCCCGGCTCCGGCTCATACCAGCGTCTGAGCTGTACCTCAGACCGGATCGAAAATAACTCCCGCAGGTGCGCAGGAAGCTGTGCAACGGAAAAAAGCTCTGCCATCATTGTTTCTCCTTGGTAGGTTTTGATATTTCCAAATGTAACTATAACACAGCATTCCGAATTTGTCAAGTGATTTTCAGCATTATGCCGGAAATCCTGCCATTTGGTCGTTTTTCTGAAAAATTCCAGAAAACCCCTTGCAAATCCTTCCAAAATCGTGTATAATAAATCATGTGCAAACATGTAAGGGTGGTGAGAGTCATGAAGTTGGGTCTGGTTCTGGAGGGCGGTGCGCACCGCACGATCTTTTCCTGCGGCGTCATGGACGCATTTCTGGATGCCGGGATCTATGCCGATTATGTGATCGGCGCTTCAGCAGGCATCACCTACGGCGTGTCCTATGTCTCCCGCCAGAAGGGACGCAACCGCGACATGCTGGGAACATTTGTCCAGAAGCCCCAGTACATGGGGATGCGGCATCTGCTCAACCCGTTCAATCGTTCCTACTACAATCTCAAATATGTGTTTGATACCATTCCGAACAAGCTCCTCCCCTTCAATTACGATGCCTACAATGCATTCGGCGGTCAGGTTCTCGCGGCTGTCACCAATATGCAGATGGGGCGTGCGGAGTATCTTCCCGTTCACGGGGATGATCCCCAGTGGAAGCTCCTGCAGGCGACATGTGCGCTGCCGCTGATGTTCAAGCCGATCAAGATCGACGGCGTGAAATATGCGGACGGCGGCATCGCGGACAGCATCCCCTATGCGAAGGCTCTTGCGGACGGATGCGACAAGGTCATCATCATCCTGACCCGTGAGCGCAGCTACCACAAGGAGGAGGAAAAGGCGCAGCGCTTTGCGGCGAACAAGTTCCGCCGGCGGTTCCCGGCATATGCGGAGCTGCTGCAGACGCGGCATGAGCGCTACAATGAGTGCATCGAGGAGATCGCCAAGCTGGAAGCATCGGGGCGGGTGTATGTAATCGCGCCGGAGGATACGCTCGGTGTGGGGCGGACGGAAAAGGATACGGACAAGCTGCTTGCCCTTTACGCACAGGGCTACGCGGTTGCCATGCAGCAGCGCCCGGAGCTGGAGCGGTACATTGCTGAATAACGGCGTCAGCCGTTAATATAGAAAGTGAGGAAATCAATATGGCAGAACTGAAGTATGAGATCACAGAGCAGCTCGGCAAGATTGGCGATAACGCAAGAGGCTGGGCAAGAGAACTGAACATGGTAAGCTGGAACGACCGTGAGCCGAAGTACGATCTGCGTGACTGGTCCCCGGATCACTCCCGCATGGGCAAGGGTCTGACTATGACTGCTGATGAGCTGGTTGCCCTCCGCGATCT
>ONEQ01000172.1 GCA_900316885.1 uncultured Eubacteriales bacterium
ACTGCCGCCACGCCGATCATATAGAACCGGAACCAGAGGTGATCGTAGATCGCCATTTCCTTGGTCACACGATAGGTGCTCTCCTCTACAATGCTGCCGTTATCATCACGGATTGCCAGATGGAAGATGTAATTACCGGGCTTGAGGTTCGTATAGGCGATGGACGGAAGATCGCTTTGCAGGCTGTGCTTGCAGTCCGTGTCGAAGCCCTCCAGATAATAGGAAACCATCGGATCGTCCAGCGTATAATTGATGATCTCCGGGAAAAATTCGATTTTTGCCGTATCCCGTGCCAGCAGGAGCTCACCGTTCCGGTCGGCATGGCGGGATTTGTCGTCCACCCGGATCTCGGATACACGCAGACGGAAGGATTTGTGCTTGAGCAGGTAATTGTCCAGATTGAATTTGTACACGCCGCGGTCTGCGCAAAGATACAGATCCCCATTCGCATCCATCGCATTCCATGCATTCGCGGTCAGGGAGCCGATCAGCCCCATGCGGGAATTGAGGAGCAGATACTCCGGCTTTTCCTCCTGCAGCAGCGCCTCCCGCCGCATGATGTAGACACCCGCGCTGCCGGGGACGAATACCTCGCCGTCCTTGTCGAGGATCACATCATAGTTGTTGGAATAGGGGAAGCTTTTCAGGATGCTGACCGTACCGTCTGCCATGCGGCACAGACTGTTCGAGGTGACAATCCAGATGCTTCCGTCCATCGGATCCGTGACCATGCGCAGGATGACGCCCGAGGGAAGTCCGGTCTCACGGGTCATGCGCATCTCGATGGAATCGCGGTGAATCACGGCGATGCCGTCGCCGTCCGTGCCGGCATAGAGCGTGCCGTCCGGTGTCTCCAGCATGCAGAGCACCTGTGAATAGCCGAGAGCCTCGCCGTTCGGAATGGAGCCAATGAGCTCGTTGTCCTTGATGAAGTACAGTCCGCCCGTTGCGCTGACGGCGATCGTGCCGTCGGACAGCTCGCAGCAGACACGCACACGGTCGCCCAGCTCCGGGATCACCTCGGAGAACTGCGTGATGGTGTAGTCACTGCCGTATCTGACCAGTCCCTTGCCGTAGCTGCAAATCCAGAGATTGCCCTGACTGTCCGGAATGATGCAGCGGATCCGTGTGCCGGCGAGTGCATCCTTCAGGTCGCCGCGCACGGAGCGCCGGCGCTCGGTGTCGATCATGAGAAGCCCGTCGTCCGTACCGACATAGAGGAGTCCCTTGTAGAGTGCCGTGGTATTGGCAACGCTGGGACTGATGCCCGCATCTGCGAACACATGCGTCACCGTCGAGCGCGAAAGACGCAGCAGTCCCAGACGCGAGGAGGCAAACCAGATATTGCCCTGATAGTCCTCGACCATCCCCTCGATGGAGTGATTGAAGTCGCCGGTTTCCTGCCGGACGAACTGGTTCTTCCCTTTCAGGAAGCCGATGCCGTTATCCGCGCAGATCCAGAGATAGCCGTTCTGTCCGGGGGTGATCTGGTTGATTTTGGTGATGCCGGAGCATCCGGTCACGCGGTTCTTTTTCAGGGTATCGCCATTGATGCGGTACTCGCTTACCAGACCGTCCGTTGTGCCGACATAGAGCGTACCGTCTTCACCGAAATCACAGGAGGAAATCCGGCTGCTCTTGGCACGGGAGGTGACCGTCTGTATGATCTTGTTCTCCCGGAACAGGAACAGGGTTCCCTCGTTGTTCACGGCGGCAACATGCCCCTCCCCGTCCGCTGCCAGATGGGTGACATAGCCGGTTTTGGGGAACTCGGCGCGCAGCGAAATGCCCATTTCCAGCTTGACCGTCACCAGTCCCGCTGCGGTGCCGATGTAGTATTCACCGGATGCGCTCTGGACGATGGAACGGATGGAATCGGACGGCAGGCTGTTGGAGGTGTCCAGTACATTCGTGACCTCCTCGTCGATCACAATCGCACAGCCGTTGTCGTTGGTGCCGACCCACAGTCTGCCCTCGCTGTCGGCATACAGGCAATTGACGTTGCGGATGTTCTCAAAGCTGTCCATATGCCGGAACTCGCTGCCGTTGTAGCGGTAGAGTCCCGCATAGGTGCCGATCCAGAGGATGCCGTCGGTCGTCTCCGCAACCGCATTGGCATGACCGCAGACAAGCCCGTTTTCGCCGTTGTAGATCGTCTGGATATAGGCGATCTTCTGCTCCTCCTCCGCATGGACGGGTGCGGGACGGAGCAGAAGTCCCGGTGTCAGGAGCAGCAGGAATGCTGTAATGGCGGCTGTCCCCTTCGCTGCCGCTTCCTTTGCCTGCTTCCTGTCGCGGTATTTGCGCAGGCACTTCACCAGGAACCACACGACGATGGAGGTCATGAGCTTATCCGGAAATTCCAGATACAGCTCTCCGATGCAGAGGGACAGCGTCCGCGGCAGTCCCATTTCCACCAGATAATCCCGCACGCCGTCGCCCCAGATATTGGACGTACTGCCGTCTGCGACAAGCAGATTCAGGATCGTCGAAATGACAACCGCCCCGACGGCGACGCCGCCCGCAACGGTCATGGCGTGGAATACTGTCTCAAAATACTTTTTGCGTGCCAGATAGCCGACACTCAGTCCGATAAACACGCTGACCAGCGCATAGGCAGGCGATGCGTGCAGCCAGAAGGAAAAGATCACGTTGCATGATGCGCCGATGATCGCCGCCGGAACGGGCCCGGCGATGTAGGCAGCAAGGAATGTGCCGTAGCAGTCAAACCAGCCCGGAAGCTGATTGGATGCCGCAAAGAGCCGCCCGAATACATTGGCGCCGATACAGAGCAGCAACAGTCCCATGGTCTGAATCCAGGAAATGATTTGCGTTCGTTTTGTCAAAAGGTTCTCCCCCTTTCATTTGTCGGGTATCCCCTATCAAAGAACCCCTGTGCAGCATGCGCTGCACAGGGGCATCGTTTGTTACGCTTCGGTATTGGTTGCGATCGCTGCGATGACCTCGGACAGCAGATTTGCAGGAAGCGGCTCATAGCGCAGGAACTCCATCGTGAAGCTGCCCATGCCGCGTGTGACCTGACGCAGATACAGCGCAAAATCATGCATCTCACGGTTCGGAACCTCGGCGGTGACAGCCGTCTCTCCCTTGCCGACCGGCTCCATGCCAAGCACTCTGCCGCGGCGCTTGTTCAGCTCACCCATGATATCACCGGTATTATCGTCCGGTGCGGTAACAACAAGCGTGGAGATTGGCTCGAGCATGACAGGATCCGCATTCTTCATGCCTTCCTTGTAGGCAAGCGATGCTGCGGTCTTGAACGCCATTTCCGAGCTGTCTACCGGATGGTAGGAGCCGTCGAGCAGAATCGCCTTGACGCCGACAACCGGGCAGCCTGCGAGCACACCCTTGCGGACGCTCTCCTGCAAGCCCTTCTCAACTGCCGGGAAGTAGTTCTTCGGAACGGAACCGCCGAATACCTTCTCCTCGAAGATCAGCTCATCGGAAACGCACGGCTCGAATGCGATCTTGACATGACCGTACTGACCGTGACCGCCGGACTGCTTCTTGTGCTTGCCCTCTGCCTCGACCTTCTTGCGGATGGTCTCACGGTATGCCACCTGCGGCTCGGAGAGCTTGACCTCGGCACCAAACTTGGCTGCAAGCTTGGCAACCGCAATCTCCAGATGCTGGTCACCCAGACCCGACAGGATCATCTCCTTGGTGTTTGGATCCTGCGCGTAGCTCAGGGTCGGATCCTCCTCGGTCAGACGTGCCATACCTGCGGAGATCTTGCTCTCATCGCCCTGGTTCTTGGCACGGATTGCCATGGAGTAGCACGGATGCGGGAACTCCGGCATTTCAGCGGCTGCCACACGATCCGGTGCGCAGAGGGTATCGCCCGTCAGTGCGCTGATCTTGACAGCGGCTACAATGTCGCCTGCCTCAGCAGCCTTGACCTCGGTCTGCTTCTTGCCGAGCAGTGTGTAGAGCTTGCCGATCTTCTCCTCGGAGCCGGTTCTGGAATTGATAACGGTAGCGTCGGCGGAAAGCTTGCCGGACAGTACCTTGATATAGCTCATCTTGCCGACAAACGGATCGGCAACGGTCTTGCAGACCAGTGCAGCCAGCGGTGCGGAGGCATCGCACTTGATCTCCACCACATCATCACCGGCAGCCGCCTCTGCGGGAGCTACCTCATCGGCTGCGGGAACGAGCAGACCGAACTCCTTGAGGAGCATATCCACACCTGCGAGCGTTGCGGCGGAGGTGCAGACAACCGGGGTGATCTGCCCCTTGTTCATACCGGCATGGATGCCGTCGATCAGCTCCTTCTGGGTGAACTCCTCGCCCTCGAAGAACTTCTCCATGAGTGCCTCATCCGTCTCGGCAACTGCCTCGGAGATTGCCATGCGCAGACCCTCGAGACGATAGTCGTGCTCGGTGGTGACCTCCTCGGGCATTGCGATTTCGGTCTTCTTACCGTTGGCATCATACTTATATGCCTGCATCTCAATCAGGTTGATGAAGCCTGTAATCTCGCTCTTTTCAATGATCGGAACAACAACCGGGCAAACGGTCGGACCAAACACGGTCTTGAGCTGGGTCAGGACATTATAGAAATTGGCATCCTTGTCGTCGATCTTGGTAATCGCGAACATCGTGGACTTGCCCAGCTTCTGTGCAGCGGCATACGCCTTCTTCGTGCCGACAGCAACACCGGACTTTGCAGAAACCGTAATCAGAACGGTATCTGCTGCCACGATACCGGAGAGCTGCTCACCCGTGAAGTCCAGAATACCCGGGGTATCGAGCAGGTTGATCCAGTTTTCCTCATAGGCAAAGCCTGCGAGAGCCGTGGCAAGAGAGCCCTTGCGCTTGATTTCCTCTGCATCGAAATCGCAGACAGTCGTGCCGTCCGCTACCTTGCCGAAACGGTCAGATGCACCTGCCAGATGCAGCAGAGCCTCTGCCAGAGAGGTTTTACCGGAGCTGTGGTGTCCGGCGAGCGCAATATTCTTGTTACCCTTATGAGCATTTTTATCTGCGTGGGTCAGTTCAGTGTTGCGGGAATAGTACCAACAGTGATTGCAGGAAACGCAGTAAACGCTTACAGAATTACAGCCCTTATAGTGGCCTTGTGTTTTATAGGCTTTCAGCTGATTACGGTTCTGGGAGTTCGCGAACGCCGGCGGC
>ONEQ01000058.1 GCA_900316885.1 uncultured Eubacteriales bacterium
CCGAGATGCCCGGTATTGATGCCGAGGAGCATCGCCTTTGTTGAGATGATGGACTTGGCACAGCGGAGCATCGTCCCGTCGCCGCCGATGGCGATCACAATGTCCATCTGGTGGACAAGTGACGTGAACACGGCGAACCGCACAAACGGAAACGCCGAAAATTCGGGAAGATACGCCTCATCAATCCAGACCTCCGCGCCGAGATCATGCAGCCGCATGGCGACCTCCTTTGCGCAGGGCAGCGCATGAGGCTTCTGGAAATTGGGATAGATCGCGATTCTCAGCATGGGTTGCTCCTTTCTGGAGAGAGCGCGGATTTCACAAGGGCGTGAAGCTCCGGGATGTGTTCGGGCATATCCCTGCCCTTGGTGAGCCATGCGAGATATTCCGTATTCCCGCTGCCCCCGTGGATGGGCGATACCGTCAGTCCCGCCGCGGTAAAGCCGATCTGCCTGGCAAATGCAAGCGTATCCGTCAGAACCTGCACATGCGCCTTCGGATCCCTGACGATGCCGTGCTTGCCGATGTGCGCCCGCCCCGCCTCGAACTGGGGCTTGATGAGGGCGATGCAGTCGGACTCCCTATTTAATAAGGTATAGACCGCCGGCAGCACCAACCGGAGAGAGATAAAGCTCACATCGATCCCGGCAAAATCCGGGACAGGCTTCAGCTCCGCCGGGGTGAGCTCCCGGATATCCGTGCCCTCAAGATTCACGACAGACGGATGCTCCCGGAGAGACTGCGCCAGCTGACCGTGTCCCACATCGATCGCATAGATCCGGTCGGCGCCGTTCTGGAGCATACAGTCCGTGAATCCGCCCGTAGATGCGCCCACATCCATGCAGATGCGGTGCGTGAGCGTCAGCGGGAACAGCTCCAGCGCCCCGGCGAGCTTCAATCCGCCGCGCCCGACATAGGGCAGATCCTCGGTCACGGTGAGGATATCCGCATCCTCCACCGGCTCCGAGGGCTTGGTAAGCGGTCTGCCGTTGAGACAGACCTTTCCTTCCGTAATGAGCGCCTTGGCACGGCTGCGGCTCTGGACGAGACCGCGCTCCGTCAGCGCGAGATCAGCTCTTTGTCCCATAAGCATACACGTACCGACAGACGGCATGTGCCGAAAGCTCTGCCTTTTCGAGCAGCGCATCGACTGACGCCTGTTTCAGGAAGCAGTCGGCAGACACGCGCACATAGCGCCCGCCAAAGCCGTACTGCGAGAGAAGTGAACCAAAAATCGTGGAAATGCCGCCGAATCCAGAGCTTTCCTCGAAGAAGATGACTGTCTTGTAGCCGAGCGCCTTTTCCACCAGCTCCTCCGCAAAGGGGAAGATCTTCGTGAGCTTCAGCAGACTCGTCTGATAGCCCGATTTCGCGCAGGTAGTGTGCGCCTCCCAGACCGCCTGATAGACACGCCCGTAGGAGATCAGGAGCACATCGCTCCCACATTCCGTGTAGGCGTAATCGGCATTGTGTTCGTCCCGGGGGAATGTCATTTTCGACGCATTGCCGCGCGGATAGCGGACGGCAACCAGCCCCGCATCCTCGTGGATTGCCCTGCGCAGGCACATCCGAAGCTCCTCATAACATGCGGGCGAATAGATCGTGGTGCCGGGGATGGAGGTCAGCATCGGCACGTCGAAGGTACCCTGATGCGTCTCGCCGTCCTCGCCAACGATGCCCGCCCGGTCAATGGCAAGCACGACATGCAGCCCGCCGATCGCCACATCATGGATGAGCTGATCGTAGGAGCGCTGCAAAAATGTCGAATATACCGCAAAAACCGGGATTCTCCCCTGCGACGCAAGTCCTGCCGCAAAGGTCACGGCATGCTGCTCGGCAATGCCCACATCGTAGAACCGTTCCGGATGCTCCGCCTCGAAATACTGGAGTCCCGTGCCGTATTCCATCGCCGCCGTAATGGCGCAGATGCGTTCATCCTCGTTTGCCAGGCGCGTCAGCTCCTGTCCGAACTCTGCGGAATAGCTGTCGTCGCCGGACACCTCGGGGTTGCCCGTCATAATATCAAATTTCGACACGCCGTGGAACTGGGATGGATTCATTTCTGCCGGGACATAGCCCTTTCCCTTGACCGTCTTGACATGTACAAAGACGGGGGCGTGGTAGCATTTTGCCGTGCGCAGAACCTCCTCAAGCTCCGCCTGGTTATGCCCGTCCACAGGTCCCAGATACACAAAGCCCATCTGCTCGAACATGGTTGCCTGCTTCATGACAACACGCTTCAGGCTGTCCTTGGTCTTTTTGAGGACCTTGATCGCCGGTGTGCCGACAGCCGGCGTATTCCGAAGCTTGCGCTCGAGCGCCTGCTTGGTCTTTACATAGTCCTCGCTCTCACGGATGGAGCGCAGGTAGCCTGCCAGAGCGCCCACGCTGCCGGAGATCGACATATTATTGTCGTTGAGCACGACGATCAGATTCTGGAGCTTCTTCTTGCCGCCGTTATTCAGCCCCTCCCATGCCAGACCGCCGGTCAGCGCACCGTCACCGATGACTGCAACGGCATAATGCGGATCGCCCTGCTGCCGCATCGCCTCCGCGATGCCGCACGCCATGGAGATCGAGGTACTGCTGTGCCCGCTGATACAGGCGTCATGCGGTGACTCCGCGGGCTTGGGGAAGCCCGAGATGCCGCCCTCCTTGCGGATGGTGCGGAATTCCCTGAGCCGCCCGGTCAGGAGCTTGTGGGTATAGCACTGGTGTCCGACGTCCCAGATCAGCTTGTCCTGCGGGGAATCGAACACGCGGTGGAGCGCAAGGGTCAGCTCAACCGTGCCGAGATTGGAGGCAAGGTGACCGCCGTTTTTGGAGATCGTGCGCACGAGGATACTGCGGATCTCCTTGGAAATCCGCCTGCACTGGGCATAGGAGAGTGCCCTGAGATCCTCCGGCAGCTCGAGATCCTCGAGCCGCAGCTCCGCTTCAAGCATTTTGTTTTCGTTATCCATGTCTTACAGCAAGGGAATCACCGCGCCGATGCCGAGACCCAGCATCGCGCCGACAAACACCTGCAAGGGTGTGTGACCGAGTAATTCCTTGAACTCCTTCCCCTTATCTTCAATGTCAATGTCCATATCCAGAAGGCGCGTCATAATGCGGTTGAGCTGCTTGGCGTGCTTTCCGGCTTCGAGACGGACGTTCGCCGCGTCATACATGACAATCGCACCGATGACGAACATGAGAGCCACAGCGGGACTGTTCCATCCCTCCGACCGTCCGGTCGTGGCAAATGCCGCACACACCAGCGCGGAATGCGAGCTGGGCATGCCGCCGGAGCCGTAAAGCCGTTCCAGCTTCACGTTCTTGTGCTGGATGAAGAACAGAATAAATTTGATGATCTGTGCCGCACCCCATCCGGCAACGGCTGCCGTCAGGATGGGATTATAGATCTGATTCAGAAAAAAGTCCATGGTTTCCCCTTTACTGTACTCTCACCAGCAGCGCATCCGTCAGCGCCGCCAGAAACGCATTCTGCGGAATTTCCGCCAGCATCCCGTGTGCCTTGGCTGTCAGCTCTGCGGCGCGTGCCTTGGCGCCCTCCAGACCCAGAAGCGTCACAAATGTTGTCTTTCCCTCTGCCTCGTCGCTGCCGACAGGCTTGCCGAGCATCTCATCCGTGCTCGTCACATCCAGAATATCATCCACGATCTGGAACGCCAGACCGACGGTATAGCCATACTCCCTTGCCGCCTCACGCTGTGCCTCGGAGGCACCGGCGCAGACAGCGCCCATCTCACAGGAGCACGCCATGAATGCGCCTGTCTTGGCAAGGCACATCCGCTCGATCTCCTCGACGGAGACCTCCTCCTGCTTTTCGTACTCCATATCCTTGAGCTCGCCGCCGACCATGCCAATGGCTCCCTCACGCCGCGCCAGGAGCGAACAAAGCGCCGCCTGCTGTGCCGTATTCAGGTGTGCATCCTCTGCGATGTACTGGTATGCCGCATTGATGAGCGCAAGTCCTGCCAGAATTGCCGTCGATTCGCCGTATGCCTTATGGCAGGAGGGCTTGCCGCGGCGCAGGTCGTCATTGTCGAGCGCCGGGAGATCGTCGAAAATCAAGGATGCCGTGTGGGACATCTCCATCGCACATGCCGCCGCATCTGCCGCATCGGGCGACCCGCCGCATGCCTCACAGAAGGCATACACCATCGCGGGGCGGATGCGCTTGCCGCCTGCCATCAGGGAGTGGCGCATCGCGCTGAACAGATGATCCATCGCCATCTCTGCGCCGTCCTGCTCCAGTGCATCCATCCGGGAGCACATATATTCCTCCGCTCTCTTCGCATAAGCGGAGAGCTGCGTCTTTACATCAGCCATTGTTCTGATCCTGCCTTCCCGGCACAGGGATATTCTGTACCTGTAATTGTGTCTGCTCCAGAATCGCGCTGCACTCGGCTGCAAAAGCCATGCCCTCCGCATAGAGCTTCACTGCCTCCTCCAGAGGAATCTGCTCCTCCTGCAGTCTCTGCACAATGGCATAAAGACGTTCTTCCTTCTGCTCATATGTCTCAGCAGCCGCTGTCTCCTGCACCGGAATATCCGAAAAATCCGGCTGTTCCAGATCCAGCTCATCAAACAAGTCATTGCTGTTCATGCTTTGTTCCCTCCACTCTTGCTGTAATCTCTCCGTCATAGAACTTGATCCGGATGGTTTCACCCGGTTCTGCATCTGCGGCAGAGGTCAGCATTGTATTATTTTCATGCCATGCCGCTGCATAGCCTCTTTGCAGGATCTGCAGCGGATTCAGCGCATACAGCTTGCCTGTGAGCTCTCTGAAACGTGCCTGCTTTTCCCTGAGAATGTGCTGCATCGCATTTTCTGCCTGTTCAGCGGCGCTTTCTGTGAGCCGCCTGTGTTCATTCAGCCGGTTTGCCATCTGTGCCTGGAGATCCTCGACAGTGCGCTGCAGGCGCTCCTGCTTGTTCGTGAGCAGCTGATCCGGGCGGTACTGTGCGATCTCCCCGCGCAGATTCTGCAAATTCTGCCCATACTGGTACAGTCTGCCCTGCATCCAATCCTGTTCCCACCGGATGAAATCATCAAGCCGCTGCTCCTTATCCGCAAGGCGCTGCGACATATTCTGCTCCAGAAAAGCAATCATCTGGTCAAGCCGTGCCTGGAGCTCCGACTGCTGCAGAGTTGCCTTCTCGGCAGCCTCGGTGGGCGTTGCCGCACGCATATCTGCGGCAAGGTCTGCGATCGTGGTATCGATCTCATGCCCGACCGCCGAGATCGTAAACACCGGACAGCTGTACAGTGCCCTTGCGACACATTCGGCATTGAAGCAGTCCAGATCCTCCTTCGAGCCGCCGCCGCGTCCGACAATGAGCAGATCGCAGCCCTGTGTACCGGCAAAATCGATCGCATTTGCAATCGCCTCGGGTGCCTTCTCGCCCTGCACGAGCGTGGGGAACACCTTGACCGTCACCATCGGGCACCGTCTTTGGAGCACCTTGAGGATATCCTGCAAGGCTGCGCCCGTCCCGGAGGTCACGACGCCGATCGTCTGCGGGATGCACGGCTGCGGCAGCTTATGCTCAGGGGCAAAAATGCCCTCCCTCTGAAGCCGCTCCTTGAGCTGCTTCAAGGCAAGCGCCTTGGCGCCCTCCCCTGCGGGCAGGAGATCATCGACCACAAGCTGGTAGTTGCCGTTCGGCGCATACACGGTCATCTCCCCGTGCGCGATCACATCCATCCCCTTTTCGGGCTGGAAGCTCAGTCCGTCAAACCGGGAACGGAACATCACGGCTTTCAGGAGGCTTTTCTCATCCTTGAGATCCATATAGCAATGCCCGGAGGATGCCTTCACGAAGCTGGAAATCTCCCCGCGGACATAAAGATTCTTGAATCGCGAATCTCCGGTCAGACAGCTTTTCACCGCATTGGTAAGCTGTGTGACAGTGATGTAATTCACAGGGCATCACCTCCATGCTTCAATCCTGCGAAAATCGCAGTTCCTGCGGCATTGTCGCAGGAAAATGCAGGCTCAGCGAAAAAATGCGCCTCACCGGCGAGTTTTCCCTGAATCAGACGGTTCGACATGACACCCCCGGCATACAGAACCGGGATGCCGGGATAGGCATCCGCGGCAATGCGCGTCATTTCCGACAGCACCGCCGCAACGGCATGCAGGCAGTACAGCGCCACATCCTCCGCCGGTGTCCCGGCATCATACAGGGCACGGCACTGGTTTTCCAGCCCGGAAAGGCAGCAGTCCGCGCCCTTCATGGCAGGCTTGTACTTCCGGGAAAAGCGGCTCTTTGCCGCAAGTGCCTCCAGCTGCGGACCGCAGGGAAACCGTAGTCCCAGCATGACCCCGACCCGGTCCACGACCTGTCCTGCATGGAGATCGAGGGATGTGGAAAAGGGCTTGACGCACAGGAGCTCCTGCGCATCCGGCTCGCAGTACACGCAGTCGGTGGTGCCGCCGCTGACATGGAAGGCAAGGAACGGCTTCCGGATCAGTTCGAGATGCTGCGCCGAATAGGCTGCCGCGAGGATATGCCCGATCTGGTGGCTTGTCCGGTACACGGGGATCTCCCTGACAGATGCGATCGCCCGTGCGGTGCCCTCCCCCACGAGGAAGCAGGGCATGTAGGAGCCCTCCAGATTCCGGGGACGCACGGACACGCCGATGCCTTCGATATCCCGCAGATCACCGAGCTGTTCGAGCAGGGGCGGAAGCTGGACGGTATGGTGAAAAACAGCATCGCTCTGCCGCAGACCGCGCTCGCCGGGTTTCACGGGGAGCAGCTGCTTCTGCTGGCGGAGCGTGCCCGAAGCACTGTCATAGACGGCAGTGCTGGTGGTATAGTTGCTGGTATCGATGCCGAGGTAGAGCGCCATTATTCGCCCTCCGGCTTCTGATCCTCGGACTTGGGGAGCGATCTGGCATAGGTTCCCAGCACGCCGTTGATGAAGGCAGTATCCTCCTGATAGGTGTATTTCTGGGAAATATCCACCGCCTCGCTGACCGCGACATTGACGGGGGTTTCCGGCACATAGCGGATCTCATAGATCGCAATGCGCAGGAGAATCAGATTCACACGCGGGATGCGGGACAGCGCGCGCTTGGGGCTGTAGGATGCAATGATCCCGTCGAGCTCCTCCTGCTTGTCCCGGACGCCCTCCACGAGGGCGCGTACCTTATCATCGACGGTGATTTCACCGACCTCCTCCGCAGCCCGGTAGAGGGCTTCAGGCGCATCATCGCGGAAGGAGCCCTCAAAGAGCAGAAGGAATGCATTTTCTCTGCACTGGCGTTTTGTCATATCATGCCTCCTCTTCCATGCCGGTGATCTCCACATGCACATGCACGGCGGTCACGCCGGTCATGTCCTGGATTCCGTGCTTGACGGCATTCTGCACGGCAGATGCAACGGCAACGGCACGGGCACCGGGCTTGACGGTGAGGTAGGTATTCACGGAGATGGCACCGCCGAGGTTGGTGATGGTTACGGGCTTACCGAGGGGATTGGCTGTTGTGCGGGGCGCAGAAAGAGAAGCAACGCCCTCCACATCCTGTGCAGCAAGCTGTGCGACGCGGCAGAGCACCTCGTCCGAGATATTCACACTGCGGCTTGCGGGTCTAACATTGTTCATAGTCAACATCCTTTCTACGAGTGACAAATAGTCGTTCATTTTCCATATCTTGTATGTTTTATGTGTAAATTCCTGCTTATAATCTATTATACCATTTTTTTTATGAAAGTGCAACACTTTTAAAGTAAATTTTTCTTGACAAAGGGGGAGAAAAAGTGCAAATCGCCCCCTCCGCCGCCATCCGGCGGTACCTCCCCCGCAGGCGGGGGAGGGAGAACGGCGGGGCTGCGCCCCGCCGCCCCCTCTTTTCTGCGCCGATGGCGCAGAAAAGTAAACGGAGAAAAACTGCGGAGCACCTCACCCGCCGCCATTCAGCCCCCCAGCAGAAAAGCCCCTCCCCGGCAGGGGGCGGGGCTGACATCCGGTCACGTTGCCTCGAAGATCCGTATATTCTCCGGCGTAACAGATACCTCACTTAGGATCAGATCCTTGATGAGTGCCGCATCCTTTGGCTCAAGTCCCTCCGTGCGGACAACGACCTTGGCGGAATCGCCGTCGAGATACACCACGCAGTCCGCAAACCCCTGCGACCGGATCAGACTCTCGATGCGTCCCTCGCTCTCGATGAGATTGGACAGCTCCACGGCATTCAGCGCTGTCGTGACCGCCTCGTCCCCGGTAATATCGCCCCCGCCCATAATGGATTGCAGGGTCTGGACTGCCTCGTCACGGCTGACGGTCTTGTTGAGCCTTGCCTGCGCGAAATAATCCGCACCCGCATCCGCCGCAGGCTCCGCATTTACCGCCTGGGTCTCCGGCATTGCCGAGACAAATTCCGTCTCCCCGTAGCTCCGGTCCTGGGTCAGCTCCGTCACCGGTGTGACTGGCTGCGTCTGACTCAGCGAGTAGTTGATGTACACCGCAATCGCAAGCATGGCGGTCAGGCATGATAATACGATCTGGCGCTTTCCGATGATGATATTCGGCTTTTTCATGATAATGACTCCTCCTGATTAAGTTATCAGCTTTGCAATATACACCTGATTGGACGGAAATCCGCACGCTGTACAGGCGGCACGAAGGACACGCTCCTGCACTGCGGGGGAATCGCCCCCGGTACACACGATCACCGCCCCCTCCTCCGTGACCAGCACCTGCGCCTCACCCACGCCCTCCATCCGCGACAGCAGCTCCGTCAGCCGCGATTCCATTGCTGTATTTTCCGGCGATGCACGCTCCGGCATCGTCTCCGACAGCAGGATGCATCCCATACCCGCAAGTCCCAGAATCACGACAGTCCGCAGCAGAAGCTCCCGCTTATTCTCCAAGAATTTCGGTAACAACGATCTCCCCCTCCTCTCCGGTCAGCTCCCGCAGGAGTCTGTTCGCACCCGCGAAATCATCGCACACGGTGCTCACCCTGCTAAAATGTATGCAGTTCGCCGCATCTCTATGCACCGTGACCTCCAGCTCCGTGACGGTGATGCCTGCCTCCTCCAGCTTTTCGCGCAATACTGCTTCCAGCTTCCGCTCTGTCTCCGCCGCGATCTCCGCATAGAGCTGCTCCTCCTGCGCCTGTGTCTGCATCTGCGTGAGCGTTTCCAGATCCGCCGGGAGCTCCGTGTGCAGCAGCGGCACGCTCAGGCTCAGCGCCATCATCAGGGACAGGAGGAATTTCATCTGCCGCGCCAGCGATTTCCCCGGCAGCAGCAGCGACAGCATTCCCGCCGCCGCGCTCACAAAGCACGCAATCCGCACCGCTTCGGTCATCCCGCACCTCCCGACAGCATCACCGCTGCACCGAACACGAAGATCACCCCGAAGCACACCGCCGCCGAAAATCCCGCCGAGAGCACGGCACCCGCATTTTTGAACAGCCTTGTGAGCATCGGCACATCGAACAGCTCCGCCGCCGCGCCTGCAAGGAGCATCGCCGCACGGCAGAGCCCCAGCTCCAGGATCACCGGTGCGAGAATCGTCACCACGAGCACGATCCCCGTCACGCCAACCGATGACCGCAGCACGCCCATGCTCCCCAGCACTGCCGCATAGGCATCCGAAACCGCGCCGCCCACGATCGGCACCGCGCCGGAGATCACGAATTTCGCTGCCTTGGTGCCTGCGCGGTCTGCCGCATTTGACACCACCGTCTGCACCGACAGCAGCCCCAGAAATGCCGCCATCATCAGCCCCAAGCCCCATGCCGTGAGCTTCTGCACCGCGCCGATCAGCCCGCTCAGCGATACCGCCGGATTCACCGCATCCGTGATGCTCATCGCCAGACACAGGCTCAGCATCGGAAACAGCAGCTTTGTCGCAATTTCCAGCCCGATGCTGCATGCCGCCGCCATGCTCCCCTGCCAGACCGCCGCCCCCGTCAGGCTCCCGCTCATCGCCAGGATTCCGCCGTATACGCCCGCGAAGCCCAGCATGAAGTCACTTGCCCTTGACAGCGCCGATGCCGCCCGCGAAAATGCTCCGATCAGCGGATCCGCCAGTATCGCCACCGCGCTCAGCGTACAGATGCACTCGTAGACCGCGCCCGTGCCGTCCCCCTGCCGGAGACTCTGCGCCAGCGCGGACATGAGGATCACTCCCAGCAGCAGCTCCGTCATTTGCAGGGGTGCGCGGACTGTTTGCAGGAACAGCGTCCGGCACTTGTCCCAGAGCGCCGGCAGATCCGGGAGCGCCGTATCCGCCGGAATCTCCTCCCCGGTCTGGTCGATCAGCGCCTGCACGGCATCATCCGGCGTATAGTCCGCATGGACATGCACCGGCACGAGGAGCACCAGCGTCAGGACTGCCCCCAGAAGCAGCCAGATCTGCTTCATCCGATCACCTCCAGTACGATCTCCGCAAGTTTTACGAACAGCGGCAGTGCCAGCGCCGCGAGGCTGATCCGCCCGCAAAGCTCCACGGCTGATGCGGCGGCGGTTTCCCCGCAGTCACGGCAGATGTCCGCCCCGATTTGTGTCAGATACGAAACGCCCGCCGCCTTGCAGAGAATCGCGAACCAGCCCGCATCCAGCCCCGACTGTGTGTAGAGCTGATGTGCCGTGTACACAATCCGGCGCACCTCCGGCATCGCCGACAGCAGAACCAGGATCAGCACTGCAAGCCCGAGCAATGCCGCCTGCGGGCGCTGCACCTCGCGCAGGAACAGGCACAGCACACTCCCGATGATGCAGAGCACCGCCGCCTGTATCACGCTCACAGCCCGAACACCGCCTTGACGGTGCTGAACAGTTCCCCGATCCGGTCTATCAGCAGCATCAGCACAACAATCAGACCTGCAAGCGTCGTCATCATCGCCTGCTCATCGCGCTCCGCCTTTTTCAGCACCAGACTCAGCACCGCCGTGATGATCCCGATTCCGGCAATCTTGAAAATCAGGTTGATGTCCATAGTTCACCTCTTTTTGAAAAGCTGACGGGCATTCACCATGCCAGCACTGCCACCGCCGCCCCGCCCAGCACGCCGAGCGCACGGTACAGCTTTCCCTTGACACGGGCGGATTCGGCGGCTTCCTCGGCTGCCTTCAGGAGCTCCGTGCGGCACAGCGCCAGCGCCGCAAGCTGTCCCTC
>ONEQ01000214.1 GCA_900316885.1 uncultured Eubacteriales bacterium
ACCATCAAAATGCCGATCACTAATAAAAACAGCTTGCCGAAATAATTCCCGTTGTCATGCAGAATATGATCCATCAACTGCGGATCCACCCACTGCACCAGACCTGTGATGATGACGGCAATGCCGATCACGAGCGCCGAAACCGGGGCGATCAGCTTTTTCTTCTCCTTTTGCAGTTCAATGCGCAGAACCACGCCGCTGATGATGGCAGTCAGCAGTCCCACGCAAAGGGAAATCAGCCATGTCGTATGATAGACAACACCGACCACAGCGCCCACGAACAGAGAATAATCACAACGACAATCAGCCAATCCGAGGATTTTATCTCCATTATCTCAACATCCCCTCTTGTTTTGCCGCTTCGATGATCTCATAGCAGAGCGCACCAAGCGATTCGCTGCCCTCCTCGGTCACGCCGTGATTGCGGTTTTGCACCTGCTCGGCGCGGATGCCCCGTCGTTTCCACGAAATGCCGCCCTTTTTGTAGTTGAGCAGCAGGGGCTGGATGCGGTCAAGGGTGTTGGCGAATTTCGATTCGGGTGTCTCCCGTGCCTCGAATTCGTCCCATAAGGCACGGTATTCCGCCGCCTGATCGTGGGGGAGCAGCGCAAAAATCCGGTCGGCGGCTTTCAGCTCACGATCGCGCTTGGTGGCGTTGCCCGCCGTATCGTAGGCGTAGGTGTCGCCCGCATCCACCTCCACGGCATCGTGGATGAGCACCATCTTCATGACGTGCAGCACATCCACCGGCTCCCTGGCATGCTCCGCGAGGACTGCCGCCATGAGCGCGAGGTGAAAGCTGTGCTCCGCGTCGTTTTCCTGCCGGTCCTCGTGCAGGACGAGGGTCTGGCGGTAGATATTCTTGAGCTTCTCCAGCTCCAGCACAAAGGCGAGCTGCTGCTCCAGTCGCTGATTATTCACCGGATTCCGTCGCCTCCGTTGCCGCAGGCTCGGCATGCTGCAAGATGCCGAGCTTTTTCTTCTCGTCGAGGATGCGCTTGACGCTCTTGTCAATACGCTGCTCCGTGAGCGTGCCGTTTTCCACAGCCTCCTGCACGCCGGCGACTGCCTTGTCCAGATCCATCGGCATGAGGATCATGTCACAGCCTGCCTGCAATGCCTTGACGGCTGCCTCGCCGGAGTCGTAATTCGCGGTGATCGACTGCATCTGCATCGAATCGGTGACGATGATGCCCTGGAATCCCAGCTCATTGCGCAGCAGATCCGTGCAGACCACCGGGGACAGGCACGACGGCAGGCTGTCGCCCGCGCCGGTGACTGTCACATGGGACACCATCACAAAATCCGCGCCCGCGCTGATGCCCTGCTGGAACGGCACAAATTCCGCGCCGCGCATCTGGTCAAGACTGCGGCTGATAACGACCTTGCCATCGGAATGGGTATCGCCGCCCGCGGCGCCCATGCCGGGGAAATGCTTGAGGGTCGCGGCGACAGTGCCGTTCTCCTGGATGCCCGTGACCACGCCGTCCACCATGTTGGCGACAACATCGGGGCTTGTCGAGAAGATGCGGTCGCCCAGCTCGTTATTCGCGTTGAGATTCACGTCCGCGACGGGTGCGAAATCCAGATTGAAGCCCAGCATCCCGAGCACGCGCCCGAGCGTCTGCCCGACCTCGACCGCTTCGTCATGGCTGTTGCGGCTGCCGTAGGATTCCATCGTATCCATGGGCGCCGCGCCGAGCTTTCTGCCGCAGCGTGCGACAGAGCCGCCCTCCTCATCGACGGCGAGAAAGACGCCGATGCCGCCGTCCTGCATCGCCAGATCCTGCGTATTGTGGAGCAGATCGCGCGTCTGGCTGATCGAGCGCATGTTGCTCTCGAAATACACCAGTCCCCCCACATGCCGGGCATCCAGCGCCGTCTTGGTCGCATCGCCCGCATACTGCACGCCCTTGGTCTTGACCAGCGCTTCGGGCGTGACGATAAAGAGCTGGTAGATCTTCTGCTCCAGCGTCATGTCAATGTCGAGCTTGACAGGCGGTTCCGTTGTCGGCTCGGTCGTCGCCTCCGTGGTCGGTTCCGTGCTCGGCTCGGTCGTCGGCTCGGTGACGGCAACGATCGATTCATCCGGCTGGGATGACATCGCCGCCGATCCGCATCCGGTCAGGAGCATCGGGAATGCGATCAGAACTGCCAGTATTCTCTTGATTCTCATAAATCCTCCTAATCCGCATAGTTTTGGAGGGGGCTGCTCACCCCCTCCAAACCTCCCCTCGGCAGGGGAATGATTCCCCTGCACCCGCAGGACTTCTCTCTTTAAAAATATCAATAAGCCTTGCCCCAGAGAACCATGCACTTTGCCGGCTTGCCGCAGCAGACGCACTTGTCGGACAGGTGCTTCTGTGCCAGCGGGATGCATCTGGAACCTGCGCCGGTCTGTGCCTTGACCTCATCCTCGCAGGACTCCTCGCCGCACCACATTGCCTCGATAAAGCCGTCGCCGTTCTCGGTGAGTGCCTTGTTGATCTCGTCGATCGTCTGGCACTGGTAGGTTCTGCGCTCGCGGTTTGCCAGCGCATTCGCATACAGTCCGTCGTGAACTGCCTGGAGCTTTGCCTTGACGGTCTCTGCGAGGTTGTCCAGAGATACGCTCTCCTTCTCGCCGTTGTGACGGGTTGCGAGTACGCACTGGTTTGCGGCAATATCACGCGGTCCGATCTCCAGACGTACCGGAACGCCCTTCATCTCATACTCTGCGAACTTCCAGCCCGGAGAATTGTCGGTATCGTCGAGCTTGACGCGGATGCCCGCAGCCTTCAGCACCTCAAGCACCTCGTTTGCCTTTTCGAGCACGCCCTCCTTGTGCATTGCAGCCGGTACGATGACAACCTGAATCGGAGCGACTGCCGGCGGCAGAACCAGACCGTTATTGTCGCCGTGGGTCATGATGATCGCGCCGATGAGACGGGTGGTCACGCCCCAGCTTGTCTGATGCGGATATTTCAGGGTGTTGTCCTTGTCCGCGAACTGGATATCAAATGCATGGGCAAAGCCGTCACCGAAATAATGGGACGTGCCTGCCTGGAGTGCCTTGCCGTCGTGCATGAGCGCCTCGATGGCATAGGTGGAAACGGCACCGGCGAACTTGTCGCTCTCGGTCTTCTTGCCCTGTACGACCGGCATTGCCAGCGCATCCTCGCAGAACTTCGTGTAGACGTTGAGCATCTTCTCGGTCTCTGCAATTGCCTCCTCTGCGGTCGCATGGATGGTGTGACCCTCCTGCCAGAGGAACTCACGGGAGCGCAGGAACGGACGGGTGGTCTTTTCCCAGCGAACGACGCTTACCCACTGGTTGTACAGCTTCGGGAGATCGCGGTAGGAGTGGACAATATCCTTGTAATGATCGCAGAACAGCGTCTCGGAGGTCGGGCGCACGCAAAGGCGCTCCTCGAGCTTATTGGCACCGCCCATGGTGACCCATGCCACCTCCGGTGCGAAGCCCTCGACGTGATCCTTCTCCTTCTGGAGCAGGCTCTCCGGGATGAACATCGGCATATTCACGTTCTCGTGACCGGTCGCCTTGAACATGCCGTCGAGGATGCGCTGGATATTCTCCCAGATCGCGTAGCCATACGGACGGATGACCATGCAGCCCTTGACGGATGTATAGGCAATCAGCTCTGCCTTCTTGACGATGTCGGTGTACCACTGTGCGAAATCCTCGTCCATTGAGGTGATCGCATCGACCATTTTCTTGTCATTCTTTGCCATGATTCATTTTCCTTTCCTATATAAAAATCTAAGTATTACCTCATAAACCACGGGAGATCATCATCCTCCTCCGCAGAAGGCTGCTGCTCCTCCTCGTCGTCGAAGAAATGCTCCACGAACGGCGCATACTCGATCGGCGGCTTATCCGCGTAGAATTCGTCATCCTCGTCGAATTTGTCGAGCTCCGGCTCCGGTTCCGGCACCGGCTCATACATGGCAGGATGCCCCTTCTGTCCGAAGGCAATCACGCTGAGGTCCATCTCCTCCGCATCCGGTGTGATGCGCTTGCCGAAGCGGTTGACCAGCTCCCGCTGACGCTCAACGCGGATCAGGTGGCCGCGGTGCTCAGCATTTCCCGTGCCAACGCCTGCACGATGATGCACTCCAAGGGGTTCCCGACGATCCAGATCGGCAAGCGCATGGTGGTGCATCGGGATAA
>ONEQ01000005.1 GCA_900316885.1 uncultured Eubacteriales bacterium
TATAAGGAAAGGACGGTGATCGCGATTGGATGAGAAAGTCAGAGATGTCCTGGAACTCCGGCGAATGTCGAAGGAGGTCAAGCGCTATGTTGTACTGCAGCGTATTCTGGGATTGCTGGCAGTCATTCTGATCACGCTCGTTGCCGTTGCTTATGCAATCGCATATTTTTACGATAAATTCGGCAGCTTTACTGTCAGGATCAATAAGTACGACATGGTAAAGCAGGGACTTTCCCTCTCGGAAACGCCCTATTTTGAACGATCAGAATCCCGCCTCAGCGCCGATATGGTCTATGATATGACCAATATCAGCGGTGAAGATCTCCCGGAAAACATCGATATGGTCAACGGATGCCATAACGGCGATAACTACATCGCCTACACCTTCTATCTGAGCAACAGCGGTGATGATACCCTCAGCTACCGCGGCGAGCTCTACATCGAAGATGTGACTAATTCCATGGACGAAGCAATCCGTGTTGCCGTTTACCAGAACGGCATCAAGACAGTTTACGGAAAGACAAAATCAGACGGTTCCGGCAAGGAGGCTGACTGCGACACCTCCTTCCTGGCTTCTACGGTTGTCATGCGTACCGACCGCGAAGGACTGGCACCGCGTGCTAAAGACAAGTACACCATCGTTATCTGGCTTGAGGGTAATGACCCCGACTGTACAGATGATCTGATCGGCGGCTCCCTGAAGCTTGGCATGCACTTCGCACTGACTGAGTCTACTTAAGGGTGACCTTATTATAGTAAGAAATGACAAAAGGAGAAAAATCAATGAAAAAAGCACTCGGTATCATCATGAACATCCTGACCTGGATCGTACTGGTCTTTGCACTGCTCATCACAATTGTCGTCTTTTCATCCGGACGAAACAACGGCGTGGCAAACCTGATGGGATTCATCCCGCTGACCGTAGAATCCAACTCCATGTACCCCACCTTTGCGGAGGGTGATCTCATCATCTGCCGCGAAATCGACGACCTTGCTACTCTCAAGGAGAACGATGTCATCACCTTCTGGACGATCATCGACGGCAAGCGCGTCAAGAACACGCATAGAATCATCGGCTTCAACCAGGCGGAAAATTCCCGCAGCTTCATCACACGAGGCGACAACAACTCCCTGGATGACGAAATGCCCGCATACGAGGGCGACATCATCGGCAAGTGGACCAATGTCAAGATCTCCGGCTGCGGCAAGGTGATGGCATTCCTCCGCACCAAAACCGGCTTCTTTATCTGCATCCTGATCCCGATGGCGCTGTTTTTTCTGTTCGAGCTATATAAATTCATCGTTACGCTCATCGAAGTAAAGCGCGGCGACGAGCCGGAGCAGCTCGATGAGGAGGAGATCAAGCGCCGTGCGATCGAGGAGTACCTCGCACAGCAGAAGGCAGCATCCGGTGAGTCCGCCGAGGCTCCCGCTGCGGAAAAGCCCGCGGAGGAAAAGCCTGCCGAGGAAAAGCCTGTTGAAAACGCAGCGCCTGCACCGGCGGAGGCTGTCGAAAAAGTGGAGACTGCGGCACCTGAAAAAGTGGAAAAAGTGGAATCCGCTCCCGCTGAGGAGCCGGTTGTAAACGCAGAACCGCAGGAACAGGCGGTTCCGGAGACAGACACAGCGCCGCAGGAGACACCGGCGGAGGCTGTTGAAAACTCTGTGGAAACAGTGGAAAACTCTGTGGAAACGGTGGAGAACGCAGAAACCGCTGCCGACCCGGAGGAAAATACCAACCAAGACACAACAGAGGGTTAACGGCTCTCGGGAGAATGGGGGCAAATTATGGAAGTCTTTCTGAAATGGTTTTTTGCATTCATGTCTGAAATGCTCCAGGGCTATACGGAAATCATCCTGGGACTCTGGGGCGGCATCAAGCGTATTTTCAATATTCCGAACTATATCGCAATCTTCAAGCAGTATTCCCCGAATTTCACCGTAACGGGCTGGATCCTGGCGGTGCTGGCGATCGTCCTGGTCGCTGCGATCTACCTCCTGCTGGTATTCCTGATTATACTGGCAGTCCGCAAGTACATCCGCTTCCGTCACTCCATCGTCAGCAATGAGGATCTGCTGGAGGAGATCGCACAGCTCCAGCGCCAGGTGCTGAAAATGGCGAAGGAAAAGGACGAGATCATGGCAATGAAGATCTCGCAGATGAGTCCGGCTGCCGCTGCTGTCATGAACGCAGGCTCCGGCGAGGCGCTCGAGGGCGATGTGGTCGGAGAGCTCGTCCCGGATTCCATTGTCGGCACCATCGAGGACGGTATCGTCCAGACCAACGACTACCGCTTCGCCAAGCTCATCGAGGTCGATAACTTCTACAAGACCTACGAGCCGCCGGAGTACGAGAACGATATTACGCTTGAGCAGTTCTGCGACCGCTACCGCAATTTCGCATGCTCGAGAATGCACCTCTATTATGAACCCAAGACGATCTGGTTATTCCTGGCTGGTATGGCTTCCACGAAGCTCATCATCCTCCAGGGTATTTCCGGTACCGGTAAAACCTCACTTCCGTATTCGTTCGGTAAGTTTTTGCAGGTGGATACGACCATCGCATCCGTACAGCCGTCGTGGCGTGACCGTACAGAGCTGTTCGGCTACTTCAACGAATTTACCAAGAACTTCAACGAGACGGAGGTTCTCAAACGTATCTATTCTTCGAGCTACAACAATGACATCAACTTGATCCTGCTCGATGAGATGAACATCGCCCGTGTCGAGTATTACTTCGCGGAGATGCTCTCCATCCTCGAAATGCCGAACCCGGAGGAGTGGGCGCTGGACATCGTGCCGAACGCATGGAGCACAGACCCGGTTCATCTGGATCACGGCAAGATCAAGATCCCGCAGAACATCTGGTACATTGGCACGGCGAACAACGACGATTCGACCTACGCGATCTCCGATAAGGTCTACGACCGTGCGCAGCCGATCAACCTCGATTCCAAGGGCGTTCCCTTCGATGCACCGGACACCCCGCCCATGCACATGGGCTTCGACCGTCTGGATGAGCTGTTCAAGGAGGCGTTCGACAAGTATCCGATCTCGCAGGAGAATCTGAAGAAGATCTCGCAGCTTGACCTCTGGGTTATTGAGAAGCTGCGTGTGGCATTCGGTAACCGTATCTTAAAGCAGATGAATCTGTTCGTGCCGGTTTATGTAGCGTGCGGCGGCGATGAGCTCGACGGCATCGACTATGTACTGGCAACGAAGATCTTCCGCAAATTCGAGTCTCTGAACCTCGCAATGCTCCGTGAGGAGCTGCGTGAGCTGGTTGTCTACATGCAGAAATCCTTCGGCAAGGATAAAATGAAGGAAAGCATCGCCTATCTGGAGCGTCTCCAGAAGCTGTTCTGATTTTCCTGCCTGCGGGTGCAGGGCTGCATAGTCCTGCCGAGGGGAGGTTTAGGAGAGGGCGAGCAGCCCCTCCTAAGCGGGCGAACAGCCCGCAACCCCCGGATACAGAAAGAGAGGTGATTCCGAGTGAACGAAGAATATTCCCAGTGGTATGAAGAATTCAAGGTGTTCGTGCAGCTGTTCAATGACAGTGAGCTGTTCGGTTCACTCGACACCCTGCTGCAAAGCAGCCGGAACACCTTTGCTTTCAACAAAAAGCTCATGGAAAAGGCAATCGACGTCTCGTGGGTTGAAGCCATCGAAAACGGCTTGCCCCACCTTGATACCGTCCTGCGCAACCCGCGCCGAACCATTGAGGACGTCGAGGAGGTCGTGCCCATCGCGCTGTCGCGCAAGATTACGGTTGAATCCGTCAAGCATCTTGCCCAGCACACCGACCTCATCCAGAGTATCGACAAGAAAACCGGCAAGATTACGCCGTCCAAGATTCTCAACGTCTATAAGGAAGAAAGCCTGATGACGTATGAGAACAAGTTCGTCAATACCCTCGTAGACCGGCTCTACCTCTTTATCCACCGGCGCTACGAGAAGCTTGCACAGGTCGCCAAGGATGAGGAAATCTACACCCTCGGCTATGACACCACCGTCGATGACGGCACCGGCGGCAAAATGAAGGTCAGTCTCAAAATCGAGACGATTGACAGCCTCGACACCTACGACGCCAACGGTCTGACCATCTGGCAGCGCGTCGAGAAGATCAAGACCGCCATCGAGGGCTATAAGGGCTCGGAACTTTGCACGGCACTCGGGCAGACCTACATCCGCCCGCCCGTTATGCGTACCAACGCCATCATGAAAAACGTCGATCTCAAGGCGTGCCTGACCCTGTGGCAGTTCATCGAGAGCTACGACAAGGTCGGCTTCGAGATCAACGAGCTCGATACCGCCGTCAAGCCGGAGCAGTCCGAGGATTATGCACGCGACTTCTACAAGCTCGTGGTCATGAACCTGCTGCTGTTCCGCTCCTATATGAATAAGGGAAAGCCCTCGGAAGCGCTCCAGATCAGACGCAACCGCACGCGGTATCCCAAGATCATCAAGAAATTCGAGCGCGGTCTTGCGACCGAATACAACGTCCAGGCGGAGGCAGTCGCCGGCTATGTGTCCGGTGACGGTGACTTCAAGGTCATCCGCCAGATGCCGCCGGACGTTTCCGAGATGTTCGACCAGATCACTCAGGTCATCGAGACAGAGCGCATCTTCCTCGCCGAGCTGAAGAAGAAGCGCGAGCTTGACCGCATCGCAGAGGAGGAAGCCGCACGTCACCGCGAGGAGATGGCGCGGATCGAAGCCGCCCGCCGCGAGGAGCTCGAACGCATCCGCCGCGAGCAGGAGGAGGAAGAACGCCGCATCCAGGAGATGCTCGCACAGAAGCGCGCCGAGCAGGAGGCTGCCGAGCGCGAACGTGCGCGTGAGGAGGAGGAGCGCCAGGCGCGTCTCGCAGAGCAGCGTGCGAAGGAAGAAGAAGAACAGATGCTCGCTGCGGCTGCCGAATGGGCATCCGAGGAGCGTGAACGTGTCGAGGGTGAAAAGGAGCTCGTCCGCTCCAATCTGGGCGACGCCGAGGGTGTCGATGCCGCCGAGATCAAAAAAGAAGAGAACCAGAAGGCTCTCGAAGCCGAGGCTTACCTCAGTGTCACCGAGGAGGAGGTTGCGGAGGTCCGCGCCGAGATCGAGGAGCAGGCAGAAGCCGGCGAACAGGTCGTGGTCGAGGATGTCCGTGCCATCGCTGCCCGCAAGCGCATCGAAGCGCAGCGTGAGGAGAAGGAGCGCCGTGACCGTGAGCGTGCTGCACGCCTCAAGGTTGAGCGTGAGTACTTTGAGAATAAGCCCTTTGAGGTTATCCGGCGCGAATATTCGCATAACCCGTGTTATGTTATCCCCCGCCTGATTGTCTGGTTCCTGGCAATGTTCTTAGGGATTTTCCCCAAGGAAACGGACAATCCGGATATCAAGGTGCGCATGGAGGCGGCTGCCGAAAAGAAGCGCAAGCTTCAGGCAGAAAAGGAAGAACGCAACCGCATGGAGGCGTTCTACCGCAAGTATGCACAGACCTTCTATTACAAGTTCCTGCGCTGGATCGATGACCAGAAATTCAAGCGCAAGAAGCGTCTGGAGGCAAAGAACAAGCCCAAGCCCGTATACAATCCCCCGCAGCGCACACCGCTCGAGGAGGCAAAACTCAAAATGGAGATGGAACGTCTCTACCGCGAGTATCATGTCAGCCTGATCGAGCGCCAGAGACGCTGGTGGGATGAGCAGCTCATGCAGCTGCGCGAGGATCAGCATACCCGCGAAAAGGAGAAGGCGGCACACATCGCTGCCCGCCAGGCTGCCAAATTCGAGGCGGCGCAGAAGAAGGCTGCCGAGGAGAAGCTCCGTCAGGAGCACAGCGATGTGTTTGGCGAGGAATCTGATTCCCTGCTCGATCTCGGCGGCGAGGAGTCCGAAAAGACCGAGCGCCGCGTTTACAAGGTGTTCAATATTGCCCTGACCGTCGTGACCCTCATTCTGGTGGGCGTCGTCAGCTACATGATGATCTGCGCAGTGCGCGGCAAGGCGGTTCAGTTCTTCGGCAAGAGCATCCTGCATGTGGCAACCGGTAGCATGGAGCCCTCCCTGCAGGTCGGTGATTTCATCGTGATCGAAGCGGTCGATCCGGCAGAGCTCAAACCCGGCGATATTATCTCGTATTACTCCGATCAGGCGGATATTTACGGCATGCTGGTAACGCACCGCATCAAGGAGATCGACGAAAACGGCAACTTCATCACCCTGGGCGATGCCAACCCTGTGCCGGATTCCCTGCCGGTACGCCCTGCCCAGATCGTGGGGCGCTATACGCATAAGGCACGGTTCTTCATGTGGATCGGCTCGTTCGGTGATATTCGCAAGCTCCTGCTGCTGATCGTGATGATCGGCGTGTCGGCGCTCTCGATCTTCGAGGTACGGACCGTCATGGTGCTCGGAGAGCAGGCGGTCGAGGAGAAGAAGAAGAACCGCGAGGAGGAGCACGAAGCGAAAATGCGCGAGGCTGTCGCGAAGGAGATCGAACGGATGAAGGCGGAAGGCATCCATCCGGAAGAGCTGGAGGTAAAGGATGACACAGGAAACTCTGATGAAGCAGAGGATCGTCAGCCGGACGGTCCTGCTTAGTATCGCCATCATTGCACTGATCGTATTCATCGGACTGTACGCGGATGAAAAACGCCGCGTACAGCAGGCGTTCCAGACACGGTATGAAGCCAATCTGGAGCGCGTGCAGGAGGATATTCTCTCGTATCTCGATGCGGAGGCAGACTACGATATGCGTTACGCACGCCTTCTCGCGGATATGAGCACAGCAAAGGAATTTGCCTTCATGATCGATGATTTTGCCGACAAGCAGATCATCGTCAACGGGATGTACACCATCCTGCTCAAATACCCCGAGCAGATGCACGAGGAGGAGCGCCTGAAGCAGATGTATACGGCTGTCGGTGACATTCTCAAGCACCTCGATCAGGGGTATGAGGAAGCAGAGGTGCTCGTCAGCGACGTTGATAAGATGGGACATTAAGGAGGAATGATACATGGCAAACTGGAGCGAAAAGCGGAGGCTCAAAAAGGAGATCAAGCTCTGTATGCAGACGATTCAGGAGATTGAGCGCAAGCGTTCCCGTTCGCAGTCCGCACTGGTTCAGGCAGTGCTTTTGCAGGAAACACCGGATGAGCGTGATGTAGAATGGTTCAACAAGTACACCGGTGAGATCACCGCCTGCCGCAATCACATGATCGAGCTGCAAAAGAAGCTCAATTCACTGTAAGAGGACACTATGAAGGTACTATACACAACAGGTCATGCACTCTGGCTTGCCGGTGACGGCAGACCGGTCGAGTTGCCGAGCTACCGCGCACATCAGTATCAGGCAACGATTGACCAGATCCAGACCAGCAAGGCATGGAAAACGACCGGGCGCGGCGCCCAGTTCATGGGCATGGAACAGGAGGAGCCCGAGGGGCGCGAGATCCAGCCCGATTTCGGGGGAATCGCGCTGTACCGGGATGAGATTCTCTATTCGCTGAACCTGGATGCCTCCGGCGGACTGTACCGGCGGGATTTCGAGGAAAAGGCGAATCCCGAGGGACATATCGTCTCCGGCAGCGGCTTGCGGATCGGGGAGCTTGCGCTCCATGGGGATGATCTGGTCGCGTGCCTGCGCTATCCCAACGGGCAGAGCCACATCGGCGTCTACAAGCTCCCGTCGAGCGCCTGCGACGAGATTACAGGCGGCGATTCGGTGGAATCCGCGCCGAGCTGGTCACAGGACGGCAGACGCATCCTGTTCTCGACCTGCGGCATCGCACGGAGTGACCGCGGGATGCTGTACTCTCCGAAGTCCATCGCGGAGTACAATATCCATTCCCAGCGCATGGACACGATTCTGGAGGACGAAAAGACGGATTACCTCGCACCGAAGGAGGATGCGGACGGCAATCTCTGGTACATCCGCCAGCCCTACGATGCCGGCGGGGAAAAGGCGGATTTCGGGAGCATCCTGCTGGATATCCTGCTGTTCCCGGTGCGTCTGCTGAAGGCAATCGGCGGATTCCTGAATGCATTTTCGGTGCTGTTCGGCGGCGAATCGCTTGGCGCGAACTCCCGGCAGAGCCGCGATGTGAAATCCATGCAGAAATCGGAGAAGGAGATCTTCTACGAGAATATGCTCATCCGCGCCGAGCAGAACGCCAAGGAAAATGAGCGCTCCGGTGACGAATTTCCGGGTATTCTCCCGCGCAGCCGCGTGCTGGTCAAGCGCTCCGCCGACGGGCAGGAGGAGATCATCGCACGGTCGGTGCTCGATTACTGCCTTTGCAAAGACGGTGTGGTCTGGTCAAACGGCTCCCATATCCTGCATAAGGGCACGGACGGAAAAACGGCAGAGATCGCCAAGGCGAAGCTCGCCGCACGTTTACAATGTGTTGAAGAAGTGTAAATAAATCACAAAATACCGATTGACAATAGCACGGTAATATGTTATAATAAGAGAAATCAGGGACTTAGGGGTGAACTGCCCTATCCCGCAAGACGAATCAATTCCGCGGAGGTTTACCATGAAAAGACTGGTTACAAGAAGTGACTTTGACGGTCTGGTCTGCGCAATGCTCCTCAAGGAGCTCGACCTGATCGATGACATCAAGTTTGTCCATCCCAAGGACGTACAGGACGGAAAGATCGAGCTTTCCCGCGATGATATCACGACCAACCTGCCCTTTGACAAGCGCGTAGGTCTGGCTTTTGACCACCATGAGAGCGAGCTTCTCCGCAACGATCCCGACGAATTCGGCGGCAGATACATCATCGACGGCGATGCAAAATCCGCTGCCCGCGTTGTGTATGATTTCTACGGCGGTTCAAACATCTTCACCCGCGTGTCTCCCGAGATCATGGAGGCTGTGGACAAGGGCGACAGCGCTGATTTCAACGAGGACGAGATCCTCAATCCCACCGGCTGGGTGCTCATGAATTTCCTGATGGATGCCCGCACGGGTCTGGGACGCTTCCACAATTTCCGCATTTCCAACTATGCGCTCATGATGGAGCTCATCACCTACTGCGTGGATCACAGCATTGTGGACGTGCTGGCGCTGCCGGATGTCAAGGAGCGTGTGGATCTGTACTTTGAGCAGCAGGAGCTTTTCAAGGAGCAGCTCAAGCGCATCACGAAGATCTACGACAAGGTGGCAGTCATCGACCTCAGAAATGAGGAGACGATCTACGCCGGCAACCGCTTCATGGTCTATGCGATGTGGCCGGAAATTGAGCTTTCCGCGCATGTGGCATGGGGCTTCAAGAAGCAGAACACGGCTGTCATGATCGGCAAGTCGATCATCAACAAGGCATCCAAGTTCAACATTGGCGAGCTCTGCCTGTCCTACGGCGGCGGCGGTCATGCCAATGCCGGCACCTGCCAGATCGACAACGACAAGATCGACACCGAGCTGCCGGTCATCATCGACAAGCTGAACGGGAAGATTCCTGTATAAGGGCGAGTAAGGAGGTTTCGCCGTCTGCGGACGGCGACCAGAGGGCTCTGCCCTCTGGACTCCCGCAAGCTTTTTTTGGAGAAAAAAAGCTTGAGCAAAAAAACCAGAACTTTTAGGGGGACAGTGTGTCCCCCTATCCGTTTATACACAGATATTTATGAAAGGATGGATTGCATGAAGTTCAAAAAACTGGCGGCGGCGCTGATGGGTGTTGTGATGAGCATCACGGCGCTGCCCGCTGTTCCGGCTGCGGCAAAAACCACGCCGAACAAAGCCGATTACTACGAGGTGGACGCGAACTGGGCGAAGCTCCTGCAATATTCGATGTATTTCTACGATGCGAATATGTGCGGCACCGACGTTTCGGAGAACAATCTCCTTCCGTGGCGCGGCGACTGCCACACCTGCGATGCCAAGGTGCCCCTCCAGCCGATGGGCGACGATGAGATCGGCACGAATCTGGATGCGGCGTTCATCAAACAGTACAAGGATATTCTCGACCCGGACGGCGACGGCTATGTCGATGTGTCCGGCGGCTTCCACGATGCCGGCGACCATGTGAAATTCGGTCTGCCCGAGGCGTATGCGGGATCCACGGTTTCCTGGGGCTACTACGAGTTCCGCGATGCCTACAAGGCGACCGGGCAGGATGCCCACGCGGAGACGATCTGCCGCTATTTCTGCGATTATTTCATGCGCTCGACCTTCCTCGACGAGAACGGCGATGTGATCGCGTTCTGCTATCAGGTCGGTGACGGCGATATTGACCACAAATACTGGCAGTCCCCGGAGATCGACGCGATGGCGCGTCCTGCGTACTTCGCAACCAAGGATCTGCCGACAACGGACGATGTATCCGAATCGGCGGCATGTCTGGCGATCAACTACTACAATTTCAAGGATACCGACCCCAAGTATGCGGAAAAGTGCCTGCAATACGCCAAGGCGCTGTTCAAATTCGCGGCGGCGAATGAGAAGGTGGTCGGACAGGGCGGCGACGGCCCCAAGAGCTATTACACCTCGAACAAGTGGGAGGATGACTTCTGCTTTGCGGCGGGCTGGCTGTATCTGATTACAGAGGATCACTGGTATCTGGAGCAGGCGCTTCCCTACGTCGATTACTACGCACCGCCCGGATATGTCCTCTGCTGGAACGATATGTGGAACGGCGTGAGCATCGTCTGGGGACGCATCCAGGATATTTACCCCGAGGTCTGCGAGGAGTGCCGCGTGGCGATCGGGCGCGGCAAGTACGAGGTGCTGAATTTCTGGGAAATGTCCGCCAAGGCGTGCAATGCGTTCATGGAGGGTGAAGCCGGCACCATCACCCCGGCAGGCTATTTCTGGCTGAATACCTGGGGTTCGGCGCGATATAATACCGCGGCGCAGTTCACATGTCTCGTTTACGACAAGTACCAGAAGGGCAAGGACGTCTACAATCCCAAGAATCCTGATTATACGTTCTCCGACTGGGCGCTGGGGCAGATGGAGTATCTGATCGGCGACAACCCGATCAACCGGTGCTATGTGGTCGGCTACGGCGAGAATGCGGCGAAATATCCGCATCACCGTGCGGCATCGGGTCTGACCATGGCGGAGGATCCTGCCGAGCACAAGCATGTCCTGTGGGGCGCACTCGTCGGCGGCCCGGATGCAAAGGACAAGCACAACGACATCACCAAGGACTGGATCTACAACGAGGTCACGATTGACTATAATGCGGCATTTGTCGGCGCGGCGGCTGGTCTGTATGCGCGGTACGGCGACAAGACCATGCAGCCCGAGGAGAATTTCCCGCCGGCGGAAAAGCAGGACGACACCGCACTGTTCTCCGGCAATGAGTTCTGGGTTTCCGGCTACTGCTCCGAAAAGCCCGAAAGCACGGGCGCGGGCGTGACGCGGCTGACATTCTTTGTCAACACCAATTCGCTGGAAAAGCATGAGGATATCTCCATCCGCTACTATTTCAGCATCAAGGAGTTCGAGAACAACACCGGCATCCCCGGCAGCTTTGTCCTCGAAAAGCCCTACGATCAGGTGCAGACCGAGGTCGATGACCGACATGCGGAGGTTTCAAAGCCTATCCAGTACAAGGACGATATTTATTACATCGAGGTCACATGGGAGGATTACTCCATCGCCAATTCCAATAAGAAGGTACAGCTCATTCTGGGCATGTACTACGGCGACAAGTGGGATCCGTCCAATGATCCGAGCCATGCGGGCATCAAGGATCTCGACAAAGCGGGTGAGGACTACGACAACATCGTATCCGGCGTGGAGCTCGCAGAAAAGTGCCCGAATGTGTGCGTTTACGCATCCGGCAAGCTCGTCGGCGGCACGGAGCCTGACGGCACAAAGCCCGAAAAGACCTACACGGTTGCCCATCTCGTGCGGCTGTATCAGGAGCTGATGCAGTTCAAGCCGTTCACCGACGAGGAGACGGCGGCGCAGTTCGATCTCAACGGCGACGGTGAGGTGGATATTTTCGACGCGGCACTGTTGAAACGTGCGCTTCTCAAAAAATAACATCCCAAATGCCCCCGGCTTTTTGATAGGCTGGGGGCGATTTTTGTGCAGTTTCAACGCGGTATCTGCTTTTTCGAGATCGCAATTGCATTTTTTCGTGAATTTTTCCGAATTTATCTACGATATGTAAATCACTGTCGGGAAATTTTCCACTTTTTCGGACATAGGCTTATCAGCGTGGCTTTTCCACCGTTTCCACAGACTTTTCAACACGCTGTGGAACGCAGGGACGGGATTTCCACAGAGTTTTCCACTTCATTGTGGAAAGTCAGGTGGAAAAGTTTACTACGGTTTGTATAGCAAGCCCCGGAACGGGCCACACTGTCCCTGAAAAGGAGGGATCCTATGCTCAAAGGTGTGAATCACAAGGTCATCGAGGTCAATCATCCGGACAGCCTGTATTTCGACCGGGCGGTGTTCTATCTGCGCCCCGAGGTGGACGACCTGCCCACGCACGCGGCGCTGCGGGAAACCGAACGCTATCTGACTGCCGGGAGCATCCGGCGCCGTGCCAGAATCCGCGGGATGCTCTGGTTCCTGCTGGGTGCCGCCTCGGCAGGCGGAATCTGCCTGCTGCTGCGCACGGCAGGCACATAAAAACTTCCGGCATTGTGTAGGAAGGGGTTGTATTTTTTTTGTGGGTATGTTATAATATAAGAGTATGAACTTACGCGGGAAACCGCCCGCGGCGTCAAGAAAGGTGAACAGCATGCCAGAGAAAGACAATCTCATTATCGGAAGAAATCCGGTTCGTGAGGCGCTCCGCAGCGGAACGCCGATCGATACCGTGTATATCAGCCAGGGAAGCGGCGGTCTCGGTGAGATCATCGCCCTTGCCAAGGAGCAGGGCGCCGTGGTCAAGACCGCAGACGACCGCAAGCTCTCCCAGCTTGCCGAGGGCGGAGCACATCAGGGCGTTGTCGCATTCGGCGCAGTCGCATCCTATGCATCGCTTGAGGATCTGCTGGAGGTGTCCCGCAAAAAAGGCACCAAGCCCTTCCTCATCCTCTGCGACGAGATCGAGGATCCGCACAATCTCGGCGCGATCATCCGTACCGCCGAAACCGCCGGCGCGGACGGCGTCATCATCCCCAAGCGCCGAAGCGCCATGCTCACCCCCACCGTCTACAAGACCTCGGCGGGTGCGGCAAGCTGGCTGCCGGTGGCGCGTGTGCCGAATCTCGGCGCTGCCATTGACCGGCTCAAGGAGGAGAATATCTGGATCTACGGCACCGACATGGACGGCTCGCTCTACACCGAAACGAATTTCGACGGCGGTGTGGCGCTGGTCATCGGCTCGGAGGGAAACGGCATGAGCCGCCTGATCCGCGAGAAATGCGACTTTCTGGTCAAGCTCCCCATGATGGGCAGGATCACCTCCCTGAATGCCTCTGTTGCAGCGGGCATCTTTATGTATGAAGTCGTCAGACAGAGATCTATGAGAGGATGAGAATACATACCTATGGATAACAAGCAGCAGGATCCCGCACTCGAAAAGATCCTGGACGAATACAACGGCGACGGAACGCCTGCGGAAAAGCAGCCGGCTCCGCCCGGCAGGCAGGAGCAGCCCACACGGGTCAGCTTCCTCCACTCGGAGACCGAGCAGATGCCGATGCGCGTCAATGTCCCCTCCGGGCAGAAGCAGGAGCCTGCCTCCCAGCAGCCGATCCGGAATTTCTCGGATGATTCGCCCAAGATCCGGCGCATGAGCGATTCGACCCGTGCGCGGGAGATCGAGAAGATCAAGAAGAAGAACAAGAAGAATCTCCGCCGCCCCTCCGACTTGCAGGAGGAGCAGACCTACGCCCGGGAGCGCCCCGAGGGTGACTACATGTACACCCAGATCCACGGCGCGAAGCGTGCGCAGAAGCGCAAGAAGGTCAAGCGCACCCCCGACCTGACGGCAGCCGGCACCGAGACGATCCATCTCGATGTCAAGGACATCGTCTCGGTCAAGAAGCTCCCCGACCCGGAGCCGGTGCAGCCGATCGACGTCGAGCCCGCACCGCGTGCGAAGAAAACGAGCCTCGACCTGACGATGCCCCTCGACCGCGAGGAGATCGACGTCGCAATCCGGCGTTCCAAGGAGGAGGCAGACGAGCTCACCAAGCAGCAGCGCGAATTCCAGAGCAAAATGGAGCTGCGGAGTGTCAGCGACATCCGCGGCGATATTGACGAGCTGCGCAGCGCGATGGTTTTCCGCATTTTCGCGCTGCTGGCGGTATTCGGCATCAGCGCCATGCTGGCGATCGGCAGCGACAAGGGCGTCGGCTGGATTCAGCAGATGCCGTCGCTTCTGATGGCGCTCGTGCAGCTTCTGCTCTCCGCCGCGGCGGTGGTCGTATGTACCCCTGTCCTCAAGAACGGACTGCACCGCCTGGTGACCTTCCAGGCAGATACCGACAGCCTTGCGGCTGCCGCATTCGTGAGCTGCACGGCGGTCACGCTTGTCAACGCCGTGCTGTCGATCCTCAAAAAGGAGCCGTTCCAGTGCTATCTCCCGTGCGCGGTCATGACGCTGCTCCTTCATTCCGTGGGCAAGATCCTGATCGTCAGCCGTGAGCTGGCGAATCTCCGGCTCGCGACGGAGCGCGACAGCTGCAGCGGCATGGCAATTGTCGAGGACGAGCAGCGGGCGGATTCCCTTGCGCGCGGCGTGCTGGGGGATTTCCCGATCCTTGCCGCCCTGCGGCGCACGGATTCGCTCATCGATTTCCGCAAATACACCTATTCCGCCGATCTTGCCGACCGGTTCTGCCGCACCACCTCGCCGCTGATCGCAATCGGCGCACTGGGCGCGTCCATCGCACTGACCATTCTCAAGGCGGAGCATGTCGGCTATGCCGTCCAGCTCTTTTCGATGCTGACCGCCGCGGCAAGCTGTGCCTCCCTGACATTCGTCGTAAACATTCCCCTCTTTCAGGCAACGCGCAGCATGGCAAAAAACGGCTCTCTGCTGCTGGGCTACCAGAGTGTGGATGACTTCTATGATGCCAATGCCCTCATGATTGATGCGGCGACGCTCTTTCCGGGGAATTCCGCGTATCTGGCGGGCATGAAGCTCTTTTCCAACGTGAACACGGACGAGACACTCCGCGCCGCGGCAAGCCTTGCGGCACATGCGGGCAGCGTCATCGGCTCGGTGTTCAGCGATGTATTCCAGGACGGCGATACCACCCTGTACCCCGTGGAGAATTACGTCTACGAGGATTCACTGGGACTCTGCGGCTGGATTCACAGCCAGCGCGTACTGCTGGGCAGCCGTGAGCTGATGCGTGCGCACAACATCGAGGGACTCCCCTCCCGCGCCCGCGAAGCCGAGATGGTCGGTCCGAACCAGGAGGCGGTCTATCTGTCCGTATCCGGCAACCTGAGCGCGATCTTTCTCGTGGAGCTGCGTGCCGACCGTCTGGTGAAATTCTGGACAAGACAGTGCATGCGGCATAACATCTGCCTGATTCTGCGCAGCGTGGATCCCATGATTACGCTCAACCGCATCGAGACGACGTTCGAGATACCGTCCGGGATGCTCAAGATCATCCCCGCCCGGATGCACAAGGAATACGACAAGGAAACGGCTCCGGTCGAGACGATGAGTGCATCGATGGCATGCAACGGCAGCTTTGCCGGTGCCGCACAGCTGCTCATCAGCACCAAGGTGCTGCGCCGTGCGGCGATGCGCGGTGTATTCGTCCAGGCAGTCGGGATTCTGCTCGGCATCGGACTCGTGCTCATGGAGGCGATCCTCGGTCTGGGGCTCTCCCCCGCGAGAATGATGCTGTTCCAGGGCATGATGACGCTGCTGACACTGCTGGTTGTGAATATCCGCAAGACGTATTAAAAACTCCGCAGGAAGCAGACTTGCTTCCTGCTGTTTTTAGGGCACCTCTAAAAACCTCCCCTTTCTCTTTTCTGCGAAAAGCGAAAGGGCTATGTGTGGAGCTCCGCCCCACACCCCGCCTCTAAAACGCTGCTTTTAGAGGTTCCCTTCAGAAAGGAGCCATGCATGGCTGATATGCCAAGACCCCGCAAACGTCCCGCCGGCGATCCGGCGGAGCGTCCTGTCAGGGAGCGCTATACCGGCGATACCCAGCCGATGCGCATCCCGCCTGAGCTGTACCGCGAGTCGTATGAGGATACGGACAGCTATGACGCATACGACGAACAGCCTGCCGCCTATGAGGAGCCGCCCCAGGCGCAGAGCAGCTACGGCATCCCCGACGGGTATGATCCCTACGACATGCCCCGCACCAAGCGCCAGCGGCGGCGGATGCCGGCGGATTACAAGCCGCCCCGTGCCGCCTACTACGATGCGCCGCCGCAGGCATCCCGCCCTGCCGGACGCCGGCGGCACCGGCACAGCTTCCTCGGCGGACTGCTCCGCACGGTGCTGGTTCTGTTCGCCGCGGTATTTATCGTGTATTCGGCGCTCGCGCTGACCCTCATCTCCAAGCTCGATCAGGTGGCAGAGGCGCCGCGCTCCGTCCTCAGCGGCACGCTCGGACATACCAATTTCATCCGCAACGTCCTCCTCATCGGCACGGATTCCCGCGATCTGCTCCAGGAGCGCGGCAGGTCGGATTCGATGATCCTGCTCACTTTCAACGATGCCACCCACGAAGTCTCCCTGACCTCCTTCCTGCGCGATTCCTACGTCCAGATCCCGAACCGCGGTCCAGATCGGCTCAATGCCGCCTATGCCTACGGCGGTCCGGAACTCCTGATGGATACCCTCGAGCTCAACTACGACATCAGCGTGGATGATTACATCTGCGTGAGCTTTACGGGCTTTGCAGGCATCATCGATTCCCTCGGCGGCGTGAAGATCACCGTCACCGACGAGGAGGCGCAGGCAATCAACGGCATCCTGCAAAACGAGGTCAACGCCCTGATGGGCGACGATCCGTCGGCGGATCTCCTGCCGTCGGGCGGAACCTTTCTCCTGACCGGCAAGCAGGCGCTGTCCTATGCCCGCATCCGCTACGTCGGGAATGCCGATTTCGAGCGCACCGCCCGCCAGCGCGAGGTCATGGAGCAGCTTGCCGAAAGTGCCAAGTACCGCGCCTATCAGTCCCTCCCGCAGCTCATCACCAAGCCGGAGCTGCATGTGTCCACGAACATGAGCACAGCCGAGCTCTACCTGCTGTCCCTGCGTTTTCCGCTGACAGCGGTCTACAGCTCCCGCCAGCAGCAGATTCCCGCCGACGGTACCTGGACGGCAGCAAATGTCAACGGTGCCGCCGTATTACAGGTGGACACCGAAGCCAACCGCAGCGTTCTGAAACAGACAGTCTTTGCCCTGCATAAGGAGAACACACCATGAAACGAACAATCACAGCAGCACTCGCCCTGATGCTCCTGCTGACGGGCTGCGGTGCCAAGAAACGCATCGATTCCGCACAGACAGCCCCCGCCCCGACCGAGACGCTGGTCGCTGTCACGGAGGCTGCCACCACGCCGCCCCGCCCCATCGCGGAGCGTGCCGCATCCCTGCAGGCGGCGGGGGATACCTACATTTTCGACGAGCTGAACGTGCTGACAGAGGACGAGAAGAAGCAGTACAACGATTATCTCGGCTTTCTGTGCCAGTCGCGGCAGATCAAGGCGGCGGCGGTCATCACCGACTCCCTCGGCGGCGTATCGCCGGAGGAATTTGCCAAGCGCTACTTTGAGACGCTCTACGGTGCCCATGAGCCGGGTCTGCTGGTGCTCATCAACAACGACACCAACAAGGACTGCATCTACTGCGCCGGGAGCTGTGCGAAGGTTATCACGGATACCTCGCCCGCCATCGCCAAGGCAACGCCGTTTCTGGTAGAGCAGAAGTATGCCGATGCGCTGGAGATCCTGCTCCCGGTGGGCGAGGGCTTGTCCGACCGGATCCTTGACCGCTGCGGCGCACTGGATGCCGAGCAGCTGCAGGCGCTCACCGCCCTTGCAGCGGCATCCGAGAAGAAGGTCTGTGTGCTGCTGACCGATGCGCTCCCCGGCGAGACGCCCCCGGAAACGACAGAAGCAACCTCTGAAACCGAGGCATCCGAAACAGAGACAACTGCGGAGACGGAAGCGCCCTCCGAAACCGAAGCGGCATCCGAAACGGAAGCTCCCTCCGAAACAGATGCACCTGCGGCTGGCACCGCATCCGATGCGCTGAAATCCTACGCCGAGGAGATCCGCAAGGCGACGGAGGCGGATGTGCTCCTCGTGATCCACACACCGGACAAAACCGCATGGATCGCCGGCGGCGATGATGCCGCACTTGCCAGGGTACAGACTGCACTGTCCTCAAAGGGCATCTACGATGCGGCGCTGGCACTGTATTCCTCCGATCCTGCATAAAACCAAAACCTCCCCTGTGCGGTACAGGGGAGGTTATTTTGTAGGTGCATATTACCGGAAAAGACCCCGGCGCTTCTTGTAGAACGGCTTAGTCTTGCCGGCGAAATCCTCTGCCTCATCGTAGGCGGCAAATTCAATATCAAAGCTGCCCAGATACGGCTGTGCGGCAGTGCTCAGCTCCCGGTGGAGCGTCTTTCTGCCGCGGTCCTCACGCAGATCCAGCAGCACCAGCCAGCTCGGATGCAGGACATTGCTCCGCTTGAGCACGCGCAGATACGCCGCATTCACCATGTCTTGCTGTTCGAGCACGGAGATCAGCGCTGCAATCAGCTTGTCCGGTGTCTCCACGGGATCGCTGACCGTGAGCTTTTCGCCCTGCGTTTGCAGGCTGCGCAGATCCAGCTCCCGCACATCGCCCATGACCGCCTGCTCGGCGGCATCCAGCAGCGACGCATCCAGCACCAGCTCCGCACCGCTGCCGGGATTGATGACCAGCCGGTCAAATCCGCCCTGTAACAGCGTTTGCAGCTCTGCAAACCGCGCAATCGCGGGCGCATACTCCGGCGATACCCCGAAACGCTCCCACTCGACACGATCCGTGAACAGATGCGCCGTGCGCTTGCCGTCCTGCTCCTCGGCAGGCACATGATATGCCGTCTGACCGTCCGCCTCAAAGACCTGCACCGGCATAAACAGCGGTGAATGATACAGCTCCCGCAGAACCGCCAGCTCCAGCTCGCCGTCCGCCTTCTTCGCGTGAATCTGCTGGAACAGATACAGAATCTTCCCCGTGAGGAACGGCGCCGGGAACGGTCTTTCCACCAGCGAAAGCTCCGTGAAATCGGGCAGCTTTACGAATGCCGTGACCGGCAGCACCAGAAATGCCGGCGCATAGTCGATCAGCACCTGCGTGAAGCCGCAGCGCACCAGATCCATGAACAGAGCGGGACGGTCAGCTTTCGCATTTTCCATCGCTTCAACGTAAATCCCCTGCTCCTTGCAGCGGGCGGCAAATGCCTCGAAGCTGTCACGGTTCGAGAAAACAACCGCTGTCGGCTCGTTCTGCTCCACGGTAATGAACCAGTGCCGCGTTGCCGGGAACCAGGCGATGAGCATCGTATCCAGCTCACTGACCGCCTGTGCGACTGCCCGGAGCTGCTCGGCAGACGGGGCTTCTTCGGTATGCTGACGCAGCGCGGTCAGCAGCTCTTGTACTGTAGGCATAGTATTCTCCTTATTCCTTGACTGCAATGCCGAGCACCGTGCGCAGAATCTCCAGCGCATCCGTGTTCTCGACCTTGCCGTCGGTATTGTAGTCCGCAGCGGCGCGGGAAAATGCGCCAAGATCCCCCAGACCGAGCAGATACTTGTTCAGCGCGATCACATCGAGAATGTCGATGATGCGGTCCAGGTTCACATCCCCCGGCGTCAGGGAGATCGGCTCAAAGCCGACCGCATTGTCTGCGGCAAAGGTCTGCGCCGTGGAGTTTTCCCAGCCGAACAGCGTCCCCCGCTTCTCCTTGAAATCGGTGATGCTGTCCTTGAAGCTGATATGGCAGTAATCGTCTGTATCAAAGAAATGCAGGCTGAAAACCGCCATGAATTCATCCATTCCGGTCGGGCTTTTTTCCAGGATCCGCCGGATACGCTCGTAATCCTTCAGCTCATCAGAGCGTGAACTCCGGTCTGCAATCGCACCGTGCCAGTCGTAGCAGGTGCCGTACACATCCGATCCGAACACGGCATCCGGGTTCTGCACGGTAAGCGTTTCCATGCTCCGACAGTTGTAGAATGCCTGATCCCCGATGCGCTCCACGCCCTCGCCCAGCGTCAGACTGCCCAGATTCGCGCAGTCATAGAACGCACGATCCCCGATCTCCCGCAGGCTCCGCGGCACATTGATGTGCTCCAGCCCTGCGCAGAGCGCAAAGGCATTCTCATGGATGATCTCCACGCTGTCCGGCAGCGTGACCGAAACCGCCATGCCGCCCTCATCGCCCGACGGCATGTGCGCTTCGTCGATAAGATTTCCGAACGCAAAGGGCATGATCTCCGTCACGCCGTCCGGCACGGTCAGCGACGGTTCCTTGCCGCAGTCCGCATAGTACAGCTTTCCGTCCGTGACAACATAGGGATGCGCCGCACTATACGCCGTATCGCTCAGACAGTGGTAGTTGAAATCCGTCACATACTCCAGTCCCCCGATCTCCGCCAGCTCCGGATTGTCGGACAGGGCGCAGACAGAGAGCTTATGGAAGGTTGACGGCAAAGTCACCTTCCGCAGATGCCTGTAGTTGGACAGAGCGCGGGCTTGTGCATCCGTGATGCCCTCACCGATGACGATCTCATAGACCGTATCCGGATCCAGCGTATCCGGAACGTAAACGATACTCCCGGTTCCGGTGACCGTGAGCACATGCTCCTTGAGATCCCATTGCAGCGCATCGGATTCCTCCGCTCGGGCGGGCAGCACGGACATGAACAGCAGACCGGCAACCATTCCGGCAAATGCTCGGCATTTCATAGACATTCCTCCTGATCCCGGCGGGAAAACGGACAGCCGCAGAAATTCTGCCGGTAGAGCCCGTATTCCGCAGACAGCTGAATGGAGCGCTTGTAGCCCTCCTGCTTCTTGAAGTCGGTCGGCAGCCATGCGACACCGTATGCGGCGGCGACTTCCTCCCCACATTCGTTGATGAACACCGCATCCTTGTGCGGGCTGAGCGTCAGGGTCGTGGCGAAATAATCCGCGCCGGCGTTCTTTGCGGCTTTTGCGGCTTCCTCAAGCCGCATCCGGATGCATTTCCGGCACCGGGCACCGCGCTCCGGCTCGTCCGCCATACATTTTGCAAAGGCGAGAAAGCGCTCCGGGTCGTATTTCCCCTCGATGACGGGAACAGGCGCCGGGAGTGGCATTTCGCGCACCAGACGCTTCAGCTCGTCCAGACGGTATTGGTATTCGGCTTCGGGAATGATATTCGGATTGTAGAAAAACAGCGTGATCCCCGCATCGGGGGCAAGGCGCTCCAGACATGCGCTCGAACAGGGCGCACAGCAGGCATGCAGCAAAACATGCGCCGGGGTCTCCGACGCATGCAGAATGGCTTCCATCTCACGCTGATAATTGCGTTTTACATTCATCAGGCTTCTCCCGCGGCATCGTCCATGCCGTAATTGTAGTCGTATTCACCCGCCTCGGTCGGCTCTGTTTCGGAGGGCGTGGTGCGTGCCTCCTTATTATTCAGGAACGCCACGATGCCGTCCTTGACCGCCTTGGCGATGTCGTCCTGGCTGTCGAGAATCCACTGGGAGCCTGCCTCCGTGTCATGGCACTCGACCTCCAGATAGCAGCACGGATAATGGTTGTTCATGATCTCGTAGAGATCGCGCTGCTCCTGATCCTTGAGCCCTCTGTCCTCGTTGGGGGTGAGCTCTGCGACGCGGTTGTAGATATTCTCCGCCAGCGCACGGCTGCCGGGAATATCGGCGTTATAATAGCACTCCGTGCCCTCGCCGCCGACCTTACTGCCGCTGCTGTAGAGTGCGACATAGGCGGCACAGCCGAGCTCATTGCCCTTGGTGACCTTCTTCTTCACATTATCGTCGTCCGCGCATATCATGACGGTATAGCCGTCCGCCTCAAGCAGCGCCTTGACACGACCTGCAAGGTCGAACATAGCAGATTCCTCGCTGACGGTATTGTCGCAGGCGTACAGATGATCCTCCTGCGTGGAGGGGGCGAGGAAGATCGCCTTGGAATAGTCCTTGGGCGGTTCGGTGGTAGATGCGGTGGTTTCCGCTGTTTCAATGATGGGCGGGTTATTCGCGTTCTCGTTCTCGTTCTTGTCCTTTTTATTTTTATTGCACGACTTCACGCACGAGGTAATCAGAATGATCGGAAGCAGCACGACAACGAGTGCAGCGATCAATCTGTCCCAGCGGGCGCGGCGCACAGGCTTTCGGGTATTCTGTGTTTGATCTGCCATGGGTGGATCTCCTTGTCAACAAATCGTGGGATGCTATACTTTTATTATAACGCACCCCGCATGGTTTGTCAAGACGGACGGGGATTTTTCCGGAAATGACAGATTTCCCCTTGCAATTTCCGAAAAGGCATGGTATAATAAAGAATACGCAAACAAACAGGGCGGTGCATCGGTGATGTACCGTCTGAATGTGCTATGCCTGAAATAAGGAGAACAGTAAAGATGGGAATCATGGATGTATTTGCACAGCTCGAAAAATCCTCCCCCGCGGGCGGTAAGCCGGAATGGCTGATCGCGGGGCTGGGCAATCCCGGGATGCAGTATGAGAATACCCGCCACAATGCGGGATTTATGGCACTCGACAAGACCGCTGCCGAAGAGCATGTACAGGTTACAAAGTACAAATTCAAGGGTAATGTGGGCGAAGCGGCAATCGCCGGCAAGCGCTGCCTGCTCCTCAAGCCGCAGACCTTCATGAACAAAAGCGGCGAGGCAATCGTCGCGGCAATGCAGTTCTACAAGCTCGACATCGCGCATGTCATCGTGATGTATGACGATATTTCCCTTGCTCCCGGCAAGCTCCGCATCCGCCGCAAGGGCTCGGCGGGCGGTCATAACGGCATCAAGAGCATCATCGAGCTGACCGGCTCCGAGGATTTTGCACGCATCAAGCTCGGCGTCGGCGCAAAGCCCAACAAGAATATGGATCTCGCTGACTGGGTGCTGAGCAAATTCCGCCCGGAGGAGCTCAAGGAGATGGAGATTTCCACGGCAAATGCCTACGAATGTCTGAAGCTCATGGTGAATGATAAGACGGATGAGGCGATGAATCAGTATAACGCCTGAGCACCCCTGGAAATCAGAAAGGAATTGTTATGGACTTTTTTACGCAAACCTTTCAGGAGCTTCCCGACTACGACCGGCTCTGCCGTGCCATCGACGGCGGTGAAACGCCCGTCTGCGTGACGGGGCTGTCCCCTGTTCATAAGGCACAGCTCACGCTGACACTTTCCACCCGCAGCAACATCCCCATCCTCCTCCTGACCGGCACGGAGGCCGATGCCATCCGCATGACTGCCGATCTCAACGGCATGGCGGGTGAGGTCGTTGCGATGCAGTACCCCTCCAAGGAGCTCCTGTTCACCTCTGCGGAGAGCAAATCCGCCGAGTACGAGCACGAGCGCCTGCATGTGCTCTCTGCCGTGCAGCAGGGCAAGGTGCGCATCGTTGCGGCATCCGTCGAAGCGGCAATGCAGCCGACCATTCCGCCCGACGTGCTGAAAAACGCCTATCTGACCCTCGAGCAGAACGGCTCCGTCGATCTCAGGGAGCTGACCCAGCGGCTCCTCGCCGCCGGCTATACCCGCTGCGAAAACGTCGAGGGCAAGGGACAATTCGCCGTGCGCGGCTCCATCGTGGACGTGTTCCCGGTGCAGATGAACAGTCCTGTCCGCATGGAGCTCTGGGGTGATGAAGTCGATACCCTGAGCTACTTCGACACCGAGACCCAGCGCCGCACGGATCCCGTGGAGCGCGTGGAGATCTCCCCCGCATCGGAGATCCTCTACGACAGCGCGGCGCTCGCCGAGCAGATCCGGAAATTCTCCGCAAAGCTGCGCGGAAAGCGCGTCGATGCCGCACGGGAAAAGCTTGCGCATGACATTGACCGTCTCGAAGCGGGTCTGCCGCTGATGAACATCGACAAGTACTATGCGCTGATCTACCCGCAGACGCTCCTGACCGATTATCTGCGCGGCGTGATCGTGCTGTCCGAGACTGCCGACATTCACCGGCAGGCGCAGGGCGTGACTGCCCAGTTCCGCGAGGATCTGGAGCTGCTCCTGGAGGACGGCACGCTCTGCAAGGGGCTTGACGGGAATCTGCTCGATTATCACGGCTTGCAGGACATTCTGGCAGACCGCCCGTGCGTCTATGTCAGCCAGTTCTTGCAGGGCGGCGAGCGTGTGCCGTTCCGGAAGATCATCAGCATCGAGGCGCTCCAGAATGCCACCTGGGGCGGCGAGATCCGCCAGCTCCTTGAGGATCTGAAGGAGTACATCCGCGACCACTACCGCATCGTGCTGGCGGTCGGCTCGGAGAAAACCCTCCCCATTCTCGTGAATGACCTCCAGGAAAGCGGCATCCGCTGCTCCATCGCGCAGGAGGATGATCTCTGCCCGCCGGGGGCTGTCCTCGTGACGGCGCGGAGCATCAGCGCGGGCTTCTCCTATCCGGAGAACAAGACCGCACTCATCGTGCAGACGCGGATGCATTCCTCCCGCAAGCGCAAGGCAAAGCACAAGGCGGGCATGGAAATCCAGAGCCTTGCCGACCTGCATCCGGGCGATCTCGTGGTGCATACCATGCACGGCGTGGGACGCTTCCTCGGCATCCACAAGCTCGAAATGGAGGGCGTGGCGAAGGATTACATCACCATCCAGTATGCCGGCACGGAAAAGCTCTATGTGCCGGTCACGCAGCTCGATCTGGTATCGCGCTACATCGGCGCATCGGACGAGGCGAACGTCAAGCTCAACAAGCTCTCCTCCCCCCAGTGGCAGAAGAACTGCGCAAGCGTCCGCAAGGCGGTGCGCGACATGGCGGAGGAGCTCATGAAGCTCTATGCCAAGCGTGAGAAATCCGAGGGCTATGCATTCTACCCGGATGACGAGCTCCAGCGCGATTTCGAGGAGCGTTTCCCCTATGCAGAGACGGATGACCAGCTCCAGAGCATTTCCGAGATCAAGGCGGATATGCAGCGTGTGCGCCCCATGGACAGACTCCTGTGCGGCGATGTGGGCTTCGGCAAGACCGAGGTCGCGTTCCGTGCGGCGATGAAGTGCGTCCTCTCCGACCGTCAGTGCGCAATTCTCACCCCGACAACCGTTCTCGCGCTCCAGCATTACCGCACGGCGCTGCAGCGGTTCGACCGGAGTCCCGTGCGCATCGAGATGCTCTCGCGTTTCCGCACACCCAAGGAGCAGAAGAAAATTCTGGAGGATCTCGAAAAGGGCAAGATCGACATCATCATCGGCACGCACCGCATCGTGCAGAAGGACGTGAAATTCCACGCGCTGGGGCTTGCCATCATCGACGAGGAGCAGCGCTTCGGCGTGGCGCACAAGGAGCGCTTCAAGGAGCTGTTCGCCGGCATTGACGTGCTGACGCTCTCCGCGACGCCCATCCCCCGCACGCTGAACATGGCGCTTTCCGGCATCCGGGATATGTCGGTTCTGGCGGATCCGCCGCAGGACCGCTATCCGGTGCAGACCTATGTCACGGAGTACCAGGACGGACTTGTGATGCAGGCGATCTCCCGCGAGCTGAAACGCGGCGGACAGGTCTACTACATCCACAACCGCATTGACACCATCCTGAACTGTGCGGCACGCATCCAGAACATGTTCCCGGAGGCGCGGATCGCCGTTGCCCACGGGCGGCTCTCCGAGGAGGAGATGAGCGACATCTGGCAGCAGGTGGTCGAGGGCGAGGCGGATATTCTGATCTGCACGACAATCATCGAAACGGGCGTGGATGTGGCGAACGTGAACACGCTCATCATCGAGGATGCCGACCGGATGGGACTTTCCCAGCTCTACCAGCTCCGCGGGCGCGTGGGCAGATCGAACCGCAGAGCGTATGCGTATTTCATGTTCATGCGCGACAAGGTGCTGACCGAGGTCGCGTCCAAGCGTCTCGAAGCCATGCGGGAATTCACGCAGTTCGGCTCCGGCTTCCGGATCGCGATGCGCGATCTGGAGATCCGCGGCGCAGGCAGCATCCTCGGCGGACAGCAGCACGGGCACATGGAAACGGTCGGCTATGACATGTACATGCAGATGCTCAATGAAGCCATTGCCGAGGTCAAGGGCGAGAAGATCACGACCGTGACCAACTGCACGGTGGATATTCAGATCGAGGCGTACATCCCGGAGGACTACATCGGAGACACGACGTCGCGCATCGACATGTACCGCAAGATTGCGACTGTCCGCGACGAACACGACGAGCAGGAGCTCATCGACGAGCTGATTGACCGTTACGGCGAGCCGCCGGCGGCGATTCTGGGACTCATCAAGGTGTCGCTCCTGCGCAACTCAGCGGCAGCGCTCGGCATCACGGAAATCACCCAGCGCAAGGGGCAGATGCAGTTCTTCATCCAGAGTCCCGAACCGGAGCAGATTGCGGCAATTTCGGCAAAATATGGGCGGCGCGTGCTGTTCTCGTGCATGGAAAAACCCTTCATCGGCGTAAAGCTTATCACGGGACAAAGCCCTGCGGCGCTCATGCAGGAGGTTATCTTTACCATGCGGGATGCTAAGGCAGGGGGCTCTGCCCTCTCTGTACTCCCGCAAGGGGAGCACGGCTCCCCTTGACCCCATCGACTGTCAGGAGGGACAGACCATGAACCGACCAAAAACCTTGAATATCATTTTGCTTATCGTCGGCGTGCTGATGACACTGACCGGCATTCTGGGCATCGTTCTGACGGTATTGAAGTATCGCGCGGGCATCGGTATTATCGGCGGTGCGGATGCACCGACAGCGATGTTTTGGTTTCAAACGAGCGGATGGCGGGAGCTCCTGTCGATCATATTCGGGATCGTATGCGCCGTCACCTCTGCGATCCGCTTGAAAAAGGGAGGGCAGAAATGAAACCGGAACCCATCGGCGGCGGCATCGTCGTCTACACCTCGCAGGAGCACCGGTTCGGAACGGATGCGTTCCTGCTCACGGATTTCTCGCACTACAAGGCAAAGGACACCGTGGTGGAATTCGGCACGGGCTGCGGGATCATTCCGCTCCTGATGCAGAAAAAACGCCCGCCGAAAGTCATCTACGCGCTCGATGTGCAGGAGAATGCCATTGAACAGCTCAAAGCCGGCATCGCGGAGAGCAAGGCGGAACACATCATCCCGGTCTGCGCCGATCTGCGGGAGCTGTGGGACGGTGCGCCCCTCGGACAGACCGATCTCATCCTCTGCAACCCGCCCTACCAGCCGCCGGGATCGGGATTCCTCGCGGAGAATGATTCGCAGCGGATCGCACGGCACGGACTGTTCTGCACGCCGGAGGATGTATGCCGTTCCGCGGCGCGGCTTTTGCAGACAGGCGGCCGGCTTTGCATCTGCGGGCGACCGGAACGGCTTCCGGATTACATCTGCGCGATGCGGGCGGCGGACATCGAGCCGAAGCGCCTGCGTTTCGTGCAGAAAACGGCGCAGGACATGCCGTGGCTGTTCCTGCTGGAGGGAAAGCGCTGTGCCAAGCCGTTCCTGCAAATGGAAAAGCCGTTCCTGATGTACGAGAACGGCGTCATGACCGCCGAAGCGGCGGCACTCTATACCAACGGACAGGAGGAGATTCAATGAGCGGTACACTCTACGTCACCGGTACGCCCATCGGCAATCTGGAGGACATCACCATGCGGGCACTGCGCATCCTGCGTGAGGCGGATTTCATCGCGGCGGAGGATACCCGCGTCACACGCGGTCTGCTCACGCATTTCGACATTCACACGCCGCTGACAAGCTGCAACGAGCACAGCGCCCCCTCGGTCTATGCGGATGTTGCCGACCGCATCGCGGCGGGCGAGAACTGTGCCATCGTGACCGATGCCGGGATGCCCTGCATCTCCGATCCGGGCGAAAAGCTCGTGCGGCTCTGCCGGGAGCGCGGAATCCCCGTTGAAGCGGTGCCGGGTCCCTCGGCAGTTGTGACGGCGCTGTCCGTATCCGGCGGCAGCACGGCGCAGTTCGCCTTCTATGCGTTCCTGCCTGCGGACAAGAAGCAGAAGAAGGAGCGCGAGGCAATGCTCACGGAGATCTCCCGCGAGCGCAAGACCTGCATCCTCTACGAAGCGCCGCACAAGCTCCGCACGACACTCGATGACCTGCACCGCGTGCTCGGCGGGGAGCGGACGATCTCCTTCTGCCGGGAGCTGACGAAAATCCACGAAGAGGTGCTGCGCATGACGATTGCGGAGGCGGTCGCCTACTATGCGGAGCGCGATCCGCGGGGGGAATTTGTTCTCGTCATTGACGGTGCCCCGGCGGAAGCCGATACCCTGACGCTGGAGGATGCCGTGTCCGTCGCACAGGCATACATCGCGCAGGGCATGTCCGGCTCCGCTGCGGCAAAGCTTGCCGCAAAGGAAACGGGGATGCCGAAGCAGGAGATCTACAAGGCGCTGCACGATGCGGAATGACCGCCCCACGAATAGC